>NZ_JAKVPY010000133.1:0-556 GCF_022487945.1 Halomonas flagellata | reverse complement strand
ATTATCGGCGTCGCGGCGAAATACCTGCATCCCGAGATCAACAGCCTGTATGCCCTCCCGGTCTTTCTGCAGGACATGAACCCGTGGCTGGCAGGTCTGGTGACAACGTCACTTGTGGCATCGATTTTCGTCAGCGTAAGTACCGTAGCCCTGGCCATTGCCTCGCTGGTGGTGAAGGATTTTTACGTACCATGGCGCAACCCAACGCCGGACCAGGAATTCAGAGCCACACGCTGGGCGTCGCTAATTATCGGCTTCCTGCCGCTGATCTTTGTGCTGCTGGTACCGGAGGTGCTGAAACTCTCCTTCTTTACCCGCGCCATTCGCCTCTCCATTACCGTGGTGGCGGTCATCGCCTTCTATGCCCCCTTCTTCAGAAGCACTCGGGGCGCGAATGCCGGCCTGATCGGCGCCTGTGTGGTGACGTCCGTCTGGTATTTACTCGGCGACCCGTTCGGCATCAATAACATGTATGTCGCCCTGGCGACCCCGGCCATCATCATGGTGATTGACCGCCTGATCCCAAATAAATCACAACCATCCCCCGCCCCAGTTG
>NZ_JAKVPY010000132.1:0-557 GCF_022487945.1 Halomonas flagellata | reverse complement strand
ATGCGCGACCTTGCCGCCGAGACAACCGGCTATCAGAAATATCTGCTTGCGCCTGAAGTCGGCGTGTTGCTCGATGCCGTGGGCGACCTGCGCCAGCGGATGCTGTTTGATTTCCTCTGGAACAGCGGCGCACGGATTAATGAGGCATTAGCCGTCACCCCGGCTGATATTGTCCTCGATGCCAGAAGGCCGTATGTCGTGCTGTATACGCTTAAACAGCGACAGCAGCCCCGCACCGGACGCCCGCGCAAGGGAGAGCCGGTTAAACGCGCCGTGCCGCTGCTCGATGAGGCGTTTGTTGTGCGGCTGCGCGATCACCTGGCGACCTTCACCCGACACCGCACAAAGCCGGTATGGGAGATAACCGACGACACCGCCCGTCACTGGCTGCAAAACGCCCTGGCTGAGTGCGGGCTGCGCGGCGTGAAATTCACTATTCCCGCGATCAGCCCGAAAACCTTCCGGCACTCTTTTGCGATGCACCTGGCGATGAACGGGGCGCTGCCGGTTGCATTGCAGGCGTACATGGGGCATAAGGATTTCAAAAGCACCCAGCA
>NZ_JAKVPY010000131.1:0-558 GCF_022487945.1 Halomonas flagellata | reverse complement strand
CAACCGGGCGGTGATCACCGCCACCCAGATGATGGAGTCGATGATCGAGTCGCCGCTGCCGACCCGGGCCGAGGTGTTCGACGTGGCCAACGCCGTGCTCGACGGCACCGACGCGGTGATGCTCTCCGCCGAGACCGCCGCCGGCGCCTTCCCGGTGGAGACCATCGAGGCCATGGACCGCGTCTGCCTGGGGGCCGAGCGCGAGCGGATCGCCCAGGAGTCCGGCCACCGCATCCACGAAGGCTTCACCCAGGTCGACGAGACCATCGCGCTGTCGGCGATGTACGCCGCCAACCACCTCTCGGGGGTGGCCGCCATTGCCTGCATGACCGCCACCGGCTACACGCCGCTGATCGCCTCGCGCATCCGCTCCGGCCTGCCGATCGTCGGCCTCGGCCACAGCCCCATCGCCCAGCGGCGCATGGCGCTCTATCGCGGCGTGGTCTCGCTGCCCTTCGACACCAGCGAGATGGTGCCCACCGAGGTCAACGACCGGGCGCTGGCGCTGCTGGTGGAAAAAGGCATTGCCGAACCCGGCGATCATGTCATCCTGACCCG
>NZ_JAKVPY010000130.1:0-561 GCF_022487945.1 Halomonas flagellata | reverse complement strand
CTACGCGCTGGCGGATCTCTACGATCAAAATGGCACTTTGCTGGCGAAAAAAGGCCAACTGCTTAATAGCTTCGCGCTGCTGCGCGATGACGGCAGCACCGCGTCGTCTTGCTGGATCTATACCGGCAGCTGGACCGAGCAGGGTAACCAGATGGCGAATCGTGATAACGCCGATCCTTCGGGCCTGGGCAATACGCTGGGATGGGCCTGGGCGTGGCCGCTCAATCGTCGGGTGCTGTACAACCGCGCTTCGGCCGATATCAACGGCAAGCCCTGGGATGCGAAGCGGATGCTGATCCAGTGGAACGGCAGCAAGTGGGTCGGGAATGATATTCCGGACTTCAATACCGCGCCGCCAGGGAGCAACACCGGGCCGTTTATCATGCAGCAGGAGGGGCTGGGTCGCCTGTTTGCGCTCGATAAACTGGCGGAAGGGCCGTTCCCGGAGCACTACGAGCCGATGGAAACCCCGCTTGGCACTAACCCGCTGCACCCGAAGGTGGTCTCCAGCCCGGTGGTGCGGTGAAAGGCAAACAGACTGCCATCGGCGGCCAGATGCAG
>NZ_JAKVPY010000129.1:0-563 GCF_022487945.1 Halomonas flagellata | reverse complement strand
CCGAGAGAGCACACTGTGTTACGTCAACAACGTGCAGTCACTGGCCCGCGCGGCAACGCGTGGTTCAGCGCTGCGCACCCCTGTCGTTGCAGGCGGCGGGCCGGGAAGCCGTTCATGGAAAGGACGAACTATCGGCCAGGGCAGACGCCGCCGGCGACAGGCAGGGATAAGCTGGCAACGGGGAGCGGAAAGGTACGTCAGCTTATTGTGCTCCTTAACCACAGGAGACGCGCGTATGGGCGGAATGGATATTATTATTTTGATCCTGAAACTCATGGTTGCTGTGTTGCAACTACTTGATGCAGTCCTGAAACAGTTCCGCTGATTCAGGTTCAAGTCGCACCTGAGGGGGGCGGGAAACCGCCCCCCTGCAGGCGCCCGCCGGGCGTCCCGGGATGACTTGATGGAGGAAGCTATGCCACCCCTGTTAATTGCCGCCACGACGCCGGATGCCCCGGGGTTCGCGGCGCTACGAATTGAAAGCCTTGAACAGCATTTCAATATGCTGCGCCGCCTGGCGGAAAACTGGCAGAGCGGCAAAAACCGCTTTAACGCGCCGGGCG
>NZ_JAKVPY010000013.1:0-122965 GCF_022487945.1 Halomonas flagellata | reverse complement strand
ACGAGTGCATCATCGACATCCGTCCGCTCAAGGCCAGCTCCGGGATCAGCGAGGAGGACATCGCCAAGCGCCTGATGGACTACGGCTTCCACGCCCCGACCATGTCCTTCCCGGTGCCCGGCACCCTAATGGTCGAGCCCACCGAGTCGGAGTCGCGCTACGAGATCGACCGCTTCTGCGACGCCATGATCGCCATCCGCGAGGAGATCGCCCGGGTCGAGGCCGGCGACTGGCCGACCGACGACAACCCCCTGGTCAACGCCCCGCACACCATGGCCGACCTGATGGACGATGGCTGGGCGCGCCCCTATTCGCGGGAACTCGGCGCCTTCCCGTCCGAGGCCGTCAAGGCGGCGAAGTACTGGCCGGCGGTCAACCGGGTCGACAACGTCTTCGGCGACCGCCAGCTGATCTGCTCCTGCCCGAGCATCGACGCCTATCGTAATTGAAAGACGTGGCTGACGGTGACGTCTCAGAACGAGCAGGCCGGCCTCCGCGAAGACCTTGGCCAGCAGAAGGCCGCCGGTGACCGGGGTATCGCTGGCGGGCTTGTCCACCATGGCGTTGCCCAGGACCGCAGCAAACCATGGTCTGTCCCTGAATCCCCACACGCAATCCTGCAAGTGGCAGCCGCTGCCCGGTGCCCGGTGCCCGGTGCCTCGCAGGCGATCACGCAGAACGGGGCAGGCATCAGATAGACACAGCACGACGGCGGGCATGGGGAGCCCGCCGTCGTTCGCGATGACACTGCTGGTCAGTGATGGGCAGAAACCGCTTCCATGAATTCACCCCGGAGTTCATGAGGGGTGGTATGCGATAGGTCACCCATGGACAGCATACCGACCAGGCGCTTGTTCTTGTTGATGACAGGCAAGCGGCGAACCTGCCGCTCTTCCATCAGATGCACGACATCTTCGACGCTGTCATCTTCCCAGCAATAGACGATGTCGCTGGTCATCACGTCACGGGCGGTGAGCGAGGCAATGTCCTTACCTTCGACGATACCGCGGCATACAATGTCACGATCGGTCAGCATTCCCACCAGCCGATCATTCTCGCCAATGGGCACCGCCCCAATGTCTTTCTCCCGAAAGAGCTTGGCGATCTCCGTGAGCGAGGTATCGGGGGGGCACCACTCTACTCCGCGGTGCATGACTTCACTGACGTTCATGGCCTTATCCCCCTATCTGGACTGCATATAAAATATAGCAAAAGCGGCCGAAAATCGGGCGGGGACGGGACCATATAAGTAAGCCGACTCAGGGGCCATCAACCGACTCGATATGCCGGCTCGTGAAGGAAAACAGAACGGATGGTGCTATGGCTCCTCGGCACGGAAAAGGCCCCGCCAGCTGGGCATGACCCGCGCCGCCTATGCCTAGGAGCCTGTCGGACTTAACGCTGATCTACTGCGAAACCCGGGCTTTCGGCCAACTTCATTCGACCTGCTTCGTTAAAGAGCCCGCTATTCGCCTCATCAGATCGATAAACTTGTCTCGAAATCCGTGTCTCTCGCGACGATCGGTCAAATCCGACAGGCTCCTAACGGCTCAAGAAGCATGGCTTGCGCTGAGGTTCCTCTCGTCAGCCGGCCTTCAGGCCCAGGATCTCGCGGGCCTGCTGCCAGGTGGCCACGGGGCGTTCGTACTTCTCGCACAGCGCCACGGTGCGCTCGACCAGGGCCGCATTGGAGGGGGCCAGGGTGTCGCGATCGAGGCGCACATTGTCCTCGAGGCCGGTACGGGTATGGCCGCCCGCGGCGATGGACCACTCGTTGAGCAGGACCTGGCTGGGCCCAATGCCGGCGCCGCACCACTGGGCGTCCGGGGCGAGCCGCTTCAGGGTTTCCACGTAGAAGTCGAAGGTCGGCTTGTCCGCCGGCATGGCGTTCTTGACGCCCATCACGAACTGCACGTAGAGCGGCGCCTTGAGCTTGCCCTGTTTCGAGAGGTTCACCGCCTGGTGGATGTGCGACAGGTCGAACGCCTCGATCTCGGGCTTGATGTCGTACTTGAGCATCTCCTCGGCGAGCCAGTCCACCAGCTGCGGCGGGTTCTCGTAGACGCGGTTGGGGAAGTTGTTGGAGCCCACCGAGAGGCTGGCCATGTCGGGCTTGAGGGGCAGCATGCCGCCGCGCTCCTCGCCTGCCCCCGAGCGCCCGCCGGTGGAGAGCTGGACGATCATGCCCGGGCAGTGTTTCTTCAGGCCTTCCAACAGCCTGGCGAACTTTTCCGGGTCCGAGGTGGGGGTCTGGTCATCATTGCGCACATGGCAGTGGGCGATGCTGGCCCCGGCCTCGAAGGCCGCCTGGGTGCTCTCGACCTGCTCCTCGATGGTGATGGGAACGGCAGGGTTGTTTTCCTTGCGCGGCAGGCTGCCGGTGATGGCAACGCAGATGATGCAGGGGCTGGACATCTGACCTCTCCTCGTACCGAAACGATACGCTGGCGCTTTTCGTTGGCGGGGCGTTTCCCCGCGGTTGGTGGTCGGCGTCGTCAACGCCGAACGCCGCCCCCTGGGGACGGCGCTGACGGCTTGGCTCCCGATGCTCAGGAGCGCCGTATCAGAAGTCGAAGAAGACCGTTTCGCCCTCGCCCTGCAGGCGGATATCAAGACGATAGCGCACCTTGCCCTCGACCTCCTCGCGCCTGGCGATCAGGGTCTGGCGGCGGGCCGGCGACTCGATGCGGCTCAGCACCGGACACTGGGCGTTGGCCTCGGCCTCGTCCTCGAAGTAGAGGCGGGTCTGCAGGTGGATGTTGATGCCGCGGGCGAAGAGCGTCAGGTTGATGTGCGGTGCCTGCGGCTGGCCGCTGGCGTGGGCCACCGGGCCCGGCTTGATGGTCTTGAGCGACCATTCGCTGCCGTGGTCGAACGTCGTGGCGGTGCGCCCGAAGCCGTTGAACGGCTTCTTCAGGTCGTACTCGCGCTGGTACTCGCCCTTGGCGTCGGCCTGCCAGGCCTCGAGGAAGGCGTCGCGCACCAGGTCGCCGTTGCCGTCGACCACGGTACCGACGACCTCGATCGGCTCGCCCTCGGCCTCGGGCCTGGCCATCTCGTTCCAGATCTCCTCGTCACGGGTCGGGTTGCCGGCAGCGGCCAGGGCCAGGCCGATATGCACATAGGGCCCGGCGGTCTGGGAGGCGGTCTCGTGCAGCATCAGCTCGCTGGCGGGCTGGGTGTTGGGCTGTTTCATGTCGGATTCCCCATCCTGTCTCTGGTTCTCGAACCGGTTACTGGTTTTCGACGGTCACTGGTTTTCGAAGTAGGTCTGCAGTTCACCGCGTACTACCAGGTCAAAGCGGTAGGCCAGGCAGTCCATGGGGTTGCTGCGGGCCATGTCCAGGCGACCGACCATGGTCTCGACGGCGTCGGGGTCCTTGATGGTGTTGACGATGGGGCACAGCGGGATCAGCGGATCGCCCTCGAAGTACATCTGGGTGATCAGGCGAGTGGAGATCGACGGCCCCATCACCGAGACGTGGATGTGGGACGGACGCCAGCTGTTCATGTCGTTGGGCCAGGGGTAAGGGCCCGGCTTGATGGTGCGGAAACGGTACCAGCCCGCCTCATCGGTCAGACAGCGGGCCACGCCGCCGAAGTTGGGGTCCAGCGGCGCCAGGTAGCGGTCGTTCTTGTGGCGATAGCGGCCGCCGGCGTTGGCCTGCCACATCTCCACCAGGGTGTGGGGCACCGGCTTGCCGAACTGGTCGACCACCCGACCGAACATGATGATGCGCTCGCCCTGGGGGAGGCCCTGGCCCTGACTGAAGTTGAGCAGCAGGTCATTGTCGTGGGGGCCCATGCGCAGATGACGAAAATCGGGGCCGCTGAGCTCCGAGGCAGTGGGCTTCTGCATGCTGACCAGCGCCTGCTGCGGGGAGCGGGCCACGGAGGTCTTGTAGCCGGGCGCATAGGCCGGCGGATGCCAGTTGCGGTCACGTTCAACGAAGCGCTTGTTGTCTTCCTGCATATCGATCGTCTCTGGGGTGATTGATTGACCCGCGTCAGTGTGGTGTCTTGCCGCAGGACTGCCAATTGACGTCTCCACACCACTGCATAACCCATAGGTTATGGGCTAGCGAGTGACCGCCGCCAGCCCGGTCGCCACCTCCCGCAGCGTCTCGCAGAAGGCCTCCAGCGCCAGCGAGGGCTGCAGGGTAGTATTGGTGCAGAGCCCCACCGAGCCGCCCTGCTGCTCCAGCGGCAGCGAAAGCTCGCAGAGCTGCCGCGCCGCAATGCCCTCGCGCACGGCCTCCTCGGGTGCCACCCAGACGGCGTCACTGCCCAGGGTGTAGCCGCAACTGAGCGGCAGCGAGAGGGTCTCCAGCAGACGCGACGGCAGGGTCAGGGCGTGGCGCACGCAGAAACTGTCCACCTGCTGGCGGAGCGTCGTCTGGGGCGGCGGCAGCACCCAGGGGTAGTCCACCAGCTCGGCGGCATGGAGCTCGCGCGTGCCGGCCAGCGGATGCCCGGCCCGCACCACCAGCAGCAGGCGCTCGTAGTAGAGGTGCTCGAAGGCCAGGTCCCGGATCTCGCGGGCCTCGGTCATGCGCCCCACCACCAGGTCCAGCTCGCCGCGGCGCAGCCGCGAGAGCAGGAAGGCACTGGGGCCGGTCACCACGTTGATGCCCACCTCCCGGCGGGAAGCCTCCTCGGCATGCCAGCGCCGAATGGCTTCGGGCAGCAGCCGGCTCTCCACGGTGGAGAGGGCGCCCACCCGCAGCCAGCGCGTCCCACGATCTACATCCCCTATCGCCCCCACGCCCTCCTCCAGGGCCCGCAATGCCGGTCCCGCATGGCGCAGCAGGGTGAGGCCCGCCTGGGTCAGGGCCACCCCCTGGGGCGTGCGCTCGAACAGGCTGGCCCCCAGGATCTCCTCGAGTTCGCGGATGGTCTTGGACATGCCCGGCTGGGTGATCGCCAGCCGGTCGGCGGCTCGCGCGAAGCTGCGCTGGCGCGCCACCTCCAGAAAGGCCTGCAGATGGCGCAGCTTGATGCGGGCGTTGAGCATTCAGGCCACTCCCAGGTGTGCCATGAAAACGCTGCAGTGAATCAGCGCTTCTCTTGGCCCCAGCCCAACTTTTTCGCCAAGGCAAAGGCGTGATTGGCCGCCGGTACGCCGCCATAGATGGCCACATGCATCAGCACCTGGCGCAGCTCGGCCTCGGTGAGGCCGATGCGTTTCGCCGTCTTGAGGTGCAGCGTGAGCTCCTCACGACCCAGGGCGGCCAGGATGCCGGTGGTGATCATGCTGCGCTCGCGACGGGTCAGGTCGTCGTTGCTCCACAGCTCGCCCCAGGCCAGGCGGGTGATCATCTGCTGGAAGGGGGCGTCCAGGCTGGTGGCATTCGCGGTGGAGCGGGCCACGTGTTCCTCACCCAGCACCTGCTGGCGGGTCTCGAGGCCGGTCGCGTAGTCGACGCCCCGCTCGCCCACCTCGCCGAGGTCCACCGCCAGCCACGCCAGCAGGCGCCCGGCCACGGCCCCGGGGCTCTCCACCGAGGGCACATGGGCGAAGTTCTCGAGGATCTCCAGCGGCGCACCGTCGCACTCGGCGGCCAGCGCCTCCAGGGTCGCCGGCGGCGTGGCCATGTCCTCGCTGCCGCCCAGCAGCCGGACCCTCACGTCCGGGTTTTGCGATAGAGGGCCGGCGAGCTTGCCGGTGAAGTCGGTGCGGCCGAGCATCTCGCACAGCCGCGCATAGCTCTCGGCGTCGGTGCGCGCCATCTGGGTGCGCCAGCCGGTCTCCAGGACCGGCTCGGCCGCGAGCCGCTCGGCGGAGAACCAGCGCGGCACGATCTCGCCGGACAGGACGGCCAGCCCCTCGTCGCGCACGCGGCCGGCACGGGTGGTCCAGAGTTCACTGGTGCCGATCACCGCCCCGGTATTGGTCAGGGTCGCCGAGAGCAGCCGCTCGGCGTGCTCGGCCAGCAACTGCTGGCCCACCACGCCGCCGATGGAGGTGCCGACGAAGTGGAACCGGCTGGCACCGGCATGATCGGCCAGGGCCAGTGCCTCGGCGGCCAGCGCTGCCGGGGCAATCTCGCCGCCGTCCGCCGGCCAGGCCTGGCTGGCCCCATGGCCGGGCAGGTCCCAGGTCAGCACCCGATAGCGCGGCAGCAGCGCCGGCAGCAGGTCGTCCCACACCGCCTGGGTCATGCCCAGCGGGTGAGCCAGCATCACCAGCGGCAGCGCCTCGGCGCCCAGCAGGCGGTAGGCCACGCTGCGGCCGTCGATATCCAGAAAAGCCATCACAGCCTCCGTTAAACACGTTCGATGAGAGTCGCGATGCCCTGCCCCACGCCCACGCACATGGTGCACAAAGCATAGCGCTTGTTCTGCTTGTGCAACTCGTGAGCCGCGGTCATCAGCAGGCGCGCGCCGGACATGCCCAGCGGGTGGCCCAGGGCGATGCCGCCGCCGTTGGGGTTGACCCGCGGGTCATCGTCCTCGAGCCCGAGGTCGCGCAGGCAGGCGAGCGCCTGGGCGGCAAAGGCCTCGTTGAGCTCGATCACGTCGATCTCGTCCAGCGACACGCCCAGCCGGTCCAGCAGCTTGCGCACCGCCGGCACCGGACCGATGCCCATGGTGCGCGGCTCGACACCGGCAGTCGCCATGCCGAGGATCCTGGCCATGGGTATGAGGCCGTGCTTCTCCACGGCGGCTTCACTGGCCACCAGCATGGCGGCGGCGCCATCGTTGACCCCGGAGGCGTTGCCGGCGGTGACGCTGCCGCCCTCGCGGAAGGGCGTCGGCAGGCCGGCCAGCTTCTCCAGGGTGGTCTCGCGCAGGTGCTCGTCCTGGTCGAAGACCAGCGGCGCTTGTTTACGCCGCGGGATCTCGATGGCGGTGATCTCCTCGGCGAAGCGACCCGCCTGCTGGGCGGCGGCGGCCTTCTGCTGGGAGCGCAGGGCGAAGGCGTCCTGGTCCTCGCGGGAGATGTCGAACTGCTCGGCGACGTTCTCGGCGGTCTCCGGCATGGAGTCGACGCCGTACTGCTTCTTCATCAAGGGATTGACGAAGCGCCAGCCGATGGTGGTGTCCTCGATCTTCTGGGTCCGGGAGAAGGCACTCTCGGCCTTGCCCAGCACGTAGGGCGCGCGGGACATGGATTCCACGCCGCCGGCCAGGGCCAGCTCGAACTCGCCGGCCTTGATGGCGCGGAAGGCGGTACCCACCGCGTCCATGCCCGAGCCGCACAGGCGGTTCATGGTGGTACCGGGCACCGAGGTCGGCAGGCCCGCCAGCAGCGACGACATGCGTGCTACGTTGCGGTTGTCCTCGCCGGCCTGGTTGGCGCAGCCCATGATCACCTCGTCGATGGCGACGGGGTCGAGGTGGGGGGCCTCGGCCAGCACCGCCTTGAAGATGGTGGCGGCGAAATCGTCGGGGCGAACGGCCGCCAGGGTGCCGCCGAAGCGGCCCACGGCGGTGCGCCGCGGATGACACAGGTAGACAGTAGTCATGGAAAAGTCTCCTCAGCAATTCGCTACTCAAAACTCTTCGAGCGATGCCCAGACAAGGCAAGAATCAGCGCGAAAGCGGAGCTTACGTGGTGTGTAAATGAGCATTTCAAGCTGATTCTTAACGCCGTATGGGCAAGCGCAGACAGTTTTGATGCGAATTTATTCGCCGGCATGCTTGCGATTGGTACGCGCTTTCAAGTCGCGCAGGATCTCGAGCTCGTGGGCCGAGGGCTCCGGGGTGTTCTCGAGTTCGTCGGCGAAGCGGATCTCCCAGCCGGTGGCATCACACACGTCCTCGCGGGTCACGCCCGGGTGCAGCGAGACGACCGTCAGCTCCCTGGTCTCGGGGTCGGGCTTCATCACGCAGAGGTCGGTAATGACGCGCGTGGGGCCCTTGCCGATGTTGGGCACCCCGTCACGGCCCTTGCCGTCGCGGCCGAAGCCCAGGGTGGTGACGAAGTCCACGTCCTTGACGAAGGCGCGCTTGGAGTGCTTCAGGGTGATAAAGACCTCTCCCGCATTCGTTGCAATCTCGGGAGCCCCTCCACCGCCCGGCAGGCGCACCTTGGGATCATGGTAGTCGCCGATCAGGGTGGTGTTGAGGTTGGCGAAGCGATCGATCTGGGCGGTTCCCAGGAAGCCCACGCTGACCTTGCCGCCCTGCAGCCAGTAGCGGAACATCTCCGGCACCGAGACGGTGGTCAGCGCCGACTCGCACAGCTCACCGTCGCCGATGGAGAGCGGCAGCACGTCCGGCTTGGTCTGCAGGGTGCCGGATTCATAGATCAGCACCACCTCGGGGGCATGGGTCAGGCGCGCCAGGTTGGCGGCCTCAGAGGGCAGGCCGATGCCGACGAAGCAGGTCATGCCGTTCTCCAGCGCCCGCGCGGCGGTGACGGTCATCATTTCCGCGGAGGTGTATTCACGGCTCATCAGGACTCTCCTCCTGTGTGGTAGACGTTCTCGTCAAGCCATTGGGTGAAGGCATCGCGGTCGCGGGCGATGGCATCCCACTCCTTGTAGAAGCGGTTGTTGCGATCGTAGTAGCCATGCGCGTAGGAGGGCGCGGAGCCCTTCTCCGCGACGGCCACGGCGCTGATCGCCCAGCCGGGTATCACGCAGGCGTTGGGGTGGTAGTCCGGCTGCGTGGTCAGGTCGTCGACGACCTCCTCGACGGTGACGATGCTGTGCTTGGCGGCCAGCACGGCTTCCTTCTGCACGCCGATGATGCCTTCCACCAGCACGTTGCCGGCCCGGTCGGCCTTCTGGGCGTGGACGATGGAGACGTCCGGGCGAATCGACGGTACCGCCGCCAGGCGCTCGCCGGTGAACGGGCACTCGATGAACTTGATCTGGTCGTTGACGTTGGGCAGCTCGCTGCCCACGTAGCCGCGCAGTACCGCCAGCGGCAGGCCGGCGGCGCCGGCCTCGAAGGCACAGGCCATGGCGGCGTGGCTGTGCTCGAGGATCTCGATCCTGCGGGGCCAGCCCTTCTCGACGGCATCGCGCAGGCGGTGCAGCGAACCCACGCCGGGGTTGCCGCCCCAGGAGAAGATCACCTTCTTGGCGCAGCCCGCGCCGATCAGCTGGTCGTAGACCAGGTCGGGGGTCATGCGGATCAGGGTCAGGTCGCGCTTGCCCTGACGGATCACCTCGTGGCCCGCCGCGAAGGGGATCAGGTGGGTGAAGCCTTCCATGCACACGGTGACACCGTCCTCGACGTAGCGCGCCACCGCATCATGCAAGCTGAGTAACTCGGCCATCTTTGTTCGCCTCCTGGTGGTTCAGCCGATGCCGGAAGAGCCGACCATCGATAGTTCGTTATGCGTACATAGGTTTGTGATACGAACAAAGTAATCCCTCCAGCCACCGTCGTCAAACCATGAAAAAGGGGGCTGACCGAGCCAGCCCCCTTGAGGGTGAAGTTTTATCAAATGAAATCAGATGGCTACATATTTGTTAGCCAGTTAATGGCTCGCTGCACCTGGGCCTTGCTACTACCAAGGTATAAGGCGGGATCCGTGGCCTGGCGCACGGTTTCGGGATCCAGGCGCCCCTGCACCTCGGCATGCTCGTTCAATGCCTCGGCATAGCCACGGCCGCTGCGGCGGGCCGTCTCGGCGGCCTCGGCGCTGATGCGCTTGGCCGTGTCCGGGCCGACCACCGGCGCCAGCAGCCGCGACACCGGCTCGGCCATGATGCCGCCACCGGTCGCCACCAGGTTGCGCCGCATCGCCTCGGGGTCCACCTCCAGCCCCTCGAGCAGCACCGCCGCCTGCTCCAGCGCGCCCTCGAGCAGCAGGGCGCTGTCGACCAGCGGCGCCCACTCGGCGTGCCACTCGCCGAGCCCCCGCTCCAGTGGCTGGGCAGCGGCATTGAGCAACACCGTGGTGTGGCCATGGACCTGACGGGCCGCGCCGCGGATCAGCGCACAGCGCACCGGGTTGCGCTTGTGGGGCATCGACGAGGACTCGCCCATGCCCTCGCCGGCCGGCTCGGCCACCTCGCCCAGCTCGGTCTGGGTCAGCAGGGCGATATCCAGGGCCAGCTTCTCGGCGGCACCGGCCACCGCATCCAGGGCAGTGCCCAGGGCATGGATCGGCTGGCGATCGGTATGCCAGGGCAGTACAGGAATGCTCAAGCCGAGCCGTTCGGCCAGCGCGTCCATCAGGTCGAGGCCCTGCTCGCCCCAGCCGGAGTGCACCCCCACGGCGCCGCCGAACTGCACCGGCAGGCCCGTCTCGGCCAATACCGCCAGCCGCCGGCGAGACTGCTCCAGCCCCAGCGCCCAGTGGGCCACCTTGACGCCGAAGGTGATCGGCAGCGCCTGCTGCATCAGGGTGCGGCCCACCATCACGGTACCCTCATGGGCGGCCATCAGGTCGACCGCCGCGGCCCGGCAGCGCACCAGCAGGGCGTCGAGGGAGGTCAGCCGCGGCCCCAGCAACAGCATCAGGGCACTGTCGACCACGTCCTGGCTGGTGGCGCCCTGGTGCCAGTAGCGCTTGAGCGCCTCCGGCAGGGCAGCGCGGCCCTGCTTGACGAAGGGAATGGCGGCATTGCCGCCGCTGGCGATACCGGCGGCGATGGCGTCACAATCGAAGGTGTGGGCCTCGAGAGTCTCGCGCATGGTGCGGCTGGCCCCCTCGGGCACCGCCCCGCGGGTCTCCTGGACCTCGGCCAGGGCCAGCTCGAAGGCCAGCATGGCATCGACCATGGCCTGGGCGTTGCACTCGGCCAGCGCCGGTTGACTCATGAAGGGGTGCTGGATCAGGGCGGCAGGCATGACGGTCTCTCCGGTGGTTGCGTGGGGCCTCGGCCGAGGGGTGGACAGGCTCCACCTATGGTCGCACAAGTGTTCGCATTTCGAACAAATATGCTAGATTAGACCACGGTTCTCCGGCAACACGACCAAGGATAACGACGGATGGAAACGTCTATGCAGGACGAGGCACTGAGCCCCGACGATCGCGACTTCGTCACGGCACTGGCCAGTGGCCTCGAGGTCATCCTGGCCTTCGACGAGGCCCACCCGCGCATGACACTGAGCGAGGTGGCGGCGCGCACCGGCATGAACCGTGCCCGGGCGCGACGTTTCCTGCTGACCCTGCATGCCCTGGGCTATGTCCGCAAGCAGCAGCGCCACTTCGAGCTGGCCCCCAAGGTGCTGAACCTCGGCTATGCGTTCCTCTCCGCCAACAACTACCGCAGCGTGATCCAGCAGATTCTCGAGGACATCACCACCGAGTGTGGCGAGTCCTCGTCGCTGGGCGTGCTGGACGACGACGACGTCACCTATGTGGCGCGCTCCTCGTCACGCCACCGACTGATGGCCATCACCCTCTCGGTGGGCACGCGCCTGCCCGCGGCCCACACCTCCATGGGACGGGTGCTGCTGGCCCAGTTGCCGGATGCCGAACTCGACGCCTTCCTGGCGCGGGTGGTCCTCGAGAAGCATACCGACAAGACCATCACCGACAAGGCCGAGCTCAAGCGGTGCATCCTCAAGGTGCGCCAGCAGGGCTACGCCATCGCCGACCAGGAGCTCGACTCCGGCCTGCGCTCGGTGGCCGTGCCGGCCTTCGATGCCAACGGCCGGCTGCTGGGCGCGATCAACATCAGTACCAATGCCGCCCGGGTCGACTTCGATACCCTGATCCGCCAGTACCTTCCGCTGCTGCAGGACAAGGCCCGACTGATCCGCACCAGCGTCAGTTGATGGGTGCAATTTCCAAAACACCATTCTAGAATTCGAGTTTTCACAACAAATGGATAGCCACCATGGCGGGTAGCCTGATCGAACGCACCCTGGGGGTGCTGGAAATCCTCTCGGAAGACGCCGAGGGCATGCCATTGCTGGTCATCGCGGATCGACTGCGCATTCCCAAGAGCGCGGCCCACCGCATCTGCAATGAACTGATCCGGCTCGGCCACGTCCGCCAGGATCCGAATACCCAGCGCTACCGGCTCACCACGCGACTGATGGCCATGGGACTGAGCTACCTGGCGAGTACCGGGGCCAGCGACGTCATCCAGCCGATCCTCGACCGCCTGGCCGAGGAGAGCGGTGAGCTGGTGCGCCTCTCGGTCATCGAGGGCCAGCACCTCACCTGGATCGCCAAGGCCCAGGGCGCACGCACCGGGCTGCGCTACGACCCGGACATGGGCCGTGAGGCGCCGCTGTTCTGCACCGCCAGCGGTCATGCCTGGCTGGCCGACCTCAGCGACGAGGCGGCCACTGCCCTGATCGACGCCCAGGGCCTGGAAACCGACCATCCGGTGGGTCCCGGGGCCCCCCGCACTCGCGAGTCCGTGTTCGAGCACCTGCGCCAGACCCGCGAGCGTGGCTACAGCTGGGTCAGCGACAGCATGGGGCCGGGCACGACGGCCATGGCAGCCCTGGTGCGCCACCCGCTCGACGGCCACCCCATCGGGGCACTGAGCATCGCCGGGCCCAGCGTGCGGCTCGATGCCGAGCGCGTCCAGGCCCTGGGGCCGCGCCTGATGGCCGCGGCGGCGGAGCTCTCCCAGGCCAGCGCCTCGTCACGCCTGTTCAGCTGATCCCCCACCCCCCGTACGTCCCCACGCGCCGGCAAGGAGGCCGTAGTGCTCGAGATCCTCGCCATCACCACCCCGATCTTCCTGCTGATCGGCGTGGGCTATGTGATCATGGCCGGCGGCATCATCACCGGTGAGCAGCTCCAGGGCGTGGGCACCTTCGTCATGTACTGCGCCCTGCCCTCCCTGGTCATCCGGGCCCTCAACCAGAACCCGCTCGCCGAGGTCTTCAACCCCCATTACCTGCTGGCCTATGGCCTGGGCTCCCTGGTGGTGTTCGGCTTCGCTCTGCTGCTGACCCTGGGACTCCAGCGCAAGTCGCTCGGCATCGGGGCCATGCATGCCCTGGGCATGGCTGCCTCCAACAGCGGCTTCATCGGCTATCCGGTGGCCGCCATGGTGTTGGGCTCCCCCGCCGCGGTGTTCCTGGCGCTGAACATGCTGATCGAGAACCTGCTGATCATTCCCGCCGCCCTGATCCTCGCCGAGGTGGGGCGTCAGAATGGTACCGGGCTGCGCGACGTCGTCCTCCAGACCGCCCTGCGCCTGGTCCGCAACCCGATCCTGATTGGCCTGGTGGTGGGCGTGCTGCTCGCCGTCTCGGGCCTCGCCCTGCCGGGCCCGCTGGCCAAGGCCATCGACATGTTGGCCGATGCCGCCGGCCCCGCCGCGCTGTTCGTGATCGGCGGCTCCCTGTATGGGCTCCAGGTCCGCGGCATGGCCGGCGACGTCGGCCAGATCGTCGTCGGCAAGCTGCTGCTGCACCCCCTTGCCGTGCTCGGCGTCTTCCTGCTGCTGCCAGAGGCGGACCCCCTGCTGCTGACCGGTGCGCTGTTGTTTGCCTGTGCCCCGATGATCAGCGTCTTTCCGCTGTTCGGCCAGCGCTATGGCCTGGGCGGGGTCAGTGCCGCCGCCCTGATGGTCGGCACCCTGGCCTCCTTCGTCACCATCAGCCTGGTGATCGGGCTGATGACCCACTACGGCCTCCTGCCCGTCGCTTGAATCACCGTTCCCCCATTACGCCCCCGGGCACATCCGGGGTTGACGATGCCTGCTTATTGCAATAAGTGGAACTTTGTTCTAAATTTGTATGGAACAGCATTCCAGAGGACTGGCAATGGCCGACAGACAGCAAGACCTCGATCTGGTGGTGGTGGGCTCCGGCGCGGCCGGCCTCTCCGCCGCCGTCACCGCCGCCTGGCATGGCCTGAAGGTGGTGGTGGTGGAGAAGGCCGAGGGGCTGGGCGGCGCCACCGCCTGGTCGGGCGGCTGGATGTGGACCCCGCTCAACCCCTTGGCCAAGGCCGCCGGGATCGACGAGGACCCGGAGACGGTGCGCACTTACCTGCGCCACGAGTTGGGCGAGCGCTACGATCCGGCCAGGATCGATGCCTTCCTCGACGCCGCCCCCAAGATGGTGGAGTTCTTCCACGACAACACCGCCCTGCAGTTCGCCGACGGCAACGCCATCGCCGACATTCATGGCGACACCCCCGGGGCCGGCACCGGCGGGCGCTCGGTGATCGCTGCCCCCTTCGATGGCCACCAGCTCGACAGGAAGACGCTGAAGAAGCTGCGCAAGACCATGCCGGAGACCGCCTTCCTCGGCATGCCGATCCAGGCCGGGACGGACCTGATGGCCTTCCTGACCGTCATTCGTTCCTTCAAGTCTTTCCTCCATGTGACGAAGCGCTTCACCCGTCATCTCTATGACCTGGCCCGTTTCGGCCGTGCCATGCAGCTGGTCAACGGCGTGGCCCTGACCGGCCGGCTGGCCAAGTCCGCCGATGCGCTCGGGGTGGAGACTTGGGTGTCATCGCCGGCCCAGCGCCTGATCAAGGAAGACGCGCGCGTCACCGGCGTGGTGGTGCAAACACCGGTCGGCGAGATGACCCTGACCGCAAGGCGCGGCGTGGTGCTGGCCGCCGGTGGCTTCCCCTGGGACATCGCGCGGCGCAAGGAACTCTTTCCGCACACCCCCACCGGACAGGAACACTGGCCGCTGCCGCCCCCTTCCGCCAATGGCGACGGCCTGCGGCTGGGCGAGTCGGTGGGCGGCGAGGTCGACACCAGCCTCTACTCCCCGGTGGCCTGGGCGCCGGTCTCGGTGGTCCCCTACAAGGATGGCCATGTCGGCCACTTCCCGCATATCATCGACCGCGGCAAGCCGGGCCTCATCGGGGTGCTCAGAAACGGCAAGCGCTTCGTCAACGAGGCTAGTGGTTACTACGACTACGTGGACGCCATGGTCAAGGCGGTGCCGGAAGACGAGGAACTCTGCTCCTGGCTGATCTGCACCCACCGCTTCCAGCGCCGCTACGGCATCGGCATCACCCGGCCGGCGCCGGTGCCCTTCCGCCACTGGATCCGCAAGGGCTACCTCAAGGCCGGCAGGACCCTGGAGGAGCTGGCCCACCAGTGCGGCATCGCCCCCCAGGGGCTCGAACAGACCGTGGCGGCCTACAATAAGCATGCGCGCCAGGGCGAAGACCCCGAGTTCGGCCGTGGTTCCACCCTCTACAACCGCAAGCAGGGCGACCCGGCTCACCAGCCCAACCCCTGCGTGGCCCCGCTCGACGACGGCCCCTTCTATGCCATCAAGGTGGTGCCCGGCTGCTTCGGCACCTTCGCCGGCCTCAAGACCAACGAGCACGCCCAGGTACTGGGCCGGGAGGGGCAACCCATTGCCGGCCTCTATGCGGCCGGCACCGATATGGCCAGCATCATGGGCGGCTACTACCCGGCCGGCGGCATCAACCTCGGCCCGGCCATGACCTTCGGCCATATCGCCGGTCTGCATGCCGCCGGCCAGCGCGATACCGGTTCACTTGAGACACGCAGCGAGAACGCCGATGCATGACCGCACCGTCTCCCTGGCCGCCCTGACCGTGCTGGAGCTGTCTCCCCCCGCAATGGTCGAGGTAGCCGCCCGGGCGGGCTACGACGGCGTCGGCCTGCGCCTCATTCCGGCAACGCCGGAAGAGCACCATTTTCCCCTGGCCAGCGACGCGGCCCTGCTGCGCCAGACCCGGGAGAGACTGCGCGATACCGGCCTGAACGTCGTGGATATCGAGATCCTGCGTCTCAAGCCCGAGACCCGAGTACGCGAGGACTTTCCCCGGATCCTGGAGATCGGTGCCGAGTTGGGCGCCAGCGAGGTGCTGGTGGCCGGCAACGATGACGACGAGGCACGGACCATCGACAACTTCGCCGGCCTGTGTGAACTGGCCAAACCCCTGGGGCTGCACCCTCATCTGGAATTCATGCCCTGGACAGGCGTGAAGAACCTCGTCGAGGCACACCATATCGTCGGGGCCGTGCGCGAGGCCGGTCATGACAATGCCTGCCTGCTGGTGGATGCCTTCCACTTCAACCGTTCCGCCAGCCGCCTGGAGGAGCTGGCCGAGGTTCCCCGGGAATGGATGCGCTATCTACAGCTATGCGACGTGGCCGGCCCGATCCCCGACGACATGGCAGAGATCCTTCGCGAGGCACGTCAGGAGCGCTGCTTCCCCGGTGACGGCGACATCGACCTGCCGGCCCTGCTGACGGCGTTACCCCGCAACCTGCCACTGAGCCTGGAGATTCCCACCGAGGGGCTTCGTCGCCAGGGTATCAGCGCGCTGGAGCGCGCCTGCCTGGCACTGCAGAAAGCACGACGGGGGGTGGAGGCCTGTTCAGCCGACACTTAACGTGAACATCGTTAGCCTGCTAGTATTGAATCCTCGCCCACGTTCCTGGAGCTCCATGGCCACCTCTCCCCCCCTGGCACCCGCACTACCCGCTGATCGACCGCTCCTCGGCATCGCCTTCATGCTGGCCGCCGGCCTGCTGTTCACCCTACTCGACACCGGCGTGAAGTGGCTCACCCAGAGCTATTCCCCCGTGCAGGTGGTCTGGGCACGCTATACAGGCCACATGCTGGTGCTGGGCGCCTACCTGCTCATGCTCGGCTGGCCCCGCTGCCGGGCGATCATGGCCTCCGTCGAGTCGCTGCCCGGGCAGTTCGTGCGCGGCCTGCTGCTGCTCGCCGCCAGCACCTTCGCCTTCCTGGCTTTCCGCGAACTCCCCCTACTCCAGGTCTACGTGATCAACTTCAGCTCACCGCTGCTGGTGACCCTGCTGGCCATCCCGCTGCTCAGGGAGCGGGTGACGCCGGCCCGCGGCACCGCGGTCGCCACCGGCTTCGTTGGCGTGGTAATCGCCGTCGGCCCCGTGGACTGGCGCGCCCAGCCCGCCGCCCTGCTACCCTTCGGCATGGCCTTCTGCTTCGCACTCTACCAGCTCGCCACGCGCCGCTTCGGGCGCAACGACCACCCTCTCGCCTCGTTGTTCTATGCGGGGCTGGCCGGCGCCCTGGTCAGCTCCCTGGCCGTACCCTTCTTCTGGACGCCCATCGCCCTCGGCGATATTCCACTGTTCCTGGTGGTCGGTACCCTGGGCGCCGCCAGCCAGCTTGGCCTGATCATGGCCATGCGCTGCGCTCCCGCGTCCCTGGTCTCCCCCTTTCTCTACCTGCAGATCGTCTGGGCCACCGTTTCGGGCTACCTCGTCTTCGGCGACGTGCCGCTGCTCGAGACCTATCTCGGTGCCGTACTGATCATCGGCGCCGGCATCTTCCTCGCCACCCGGCGCGGCTAACGACGGCTTCAGCCCGCCGCCGACGGCATGACCTCGAGGCACCACCGCTCGCCGCGGGGGGCACGCCCCGCTCACGAGCGATGGTGCTGCAACGCTGCGGCATGGGGCTGACCACGTCACCGTTCATCAGTAACCCAGCAGCCTGGGCAATCCGGTCACGATACCCGGTACGAAAGTGATGATCAGCAATACCAGCAGTTCCACGAGGAACAGCGGCAGGATACGCCGCGACAGCCGTGCCAGCCCCACATTGGCCACGGAGTCCGCCACGAACAGACACAGCCCCATGGGCGGGGTGATCAGGCCGATCATCAGGTTGAAGATGACGATGATGCCGAAGTGCACCGGATCCACCCCCATACCCACCGCGATGGGGTGCAGGATTGGCACCAGCACCAGCATGGCGGCAATCCCCTCCAGGAAGAGCCCCGCAACCAGGAACAGCACGATCACCGCCAGCAGGAAGGTCCACTGCGATGTGATATAGGCGATCGTCAGATCGGTGAGCATGTTGGGCACGCGGTTGAAGGTGAGCAGCCAGTTGGCCGCTGCCACCGCCGCGATGATGATCATGATCACCGCCGTGTCGACCATGGTGCGCGTGAAGATGCTCGGCAGATCGCGAACATGGATCTTGCGGAAGACCACCATACCCACGAACAGCGCATAGGCCACGGCAAAGGCCGCCGCCTCGGTGGGGGTGACGATGCCCAGCAGGATGGAGCCGACCACGAACACCGGCATGAACAACGGGATAACGCCTTCGAGCAGGATCTTGCGCTTTTCCCCGGAGGGCAGTGCCGTCGGCTGTTTCTGGTACTTTCCTGCGAAGATCATCACGTAACCGGACAGGAAGATGGCCAGCAGGAGGCCCGGCACGATACCCGCCAGGAAGAGCGCCGGCACCGAGACGCCGGTGACGATCAGCGCGTAGATGATCACCGGGATGCTCGGCGGGATGATCGGGCCGATCACCGACGAGGCCGCGGTGAGCGCCGCCGCGAAATCGCGGGGATAGCCCTCCTTCTCCATCTCGGGGATGAACACCCGTCCCAGCGCCGAGGTGTCGGCCACCGCCGAACCCGAAAGCCCGGCGAAGATCACCGAGGCCCAGATGTTCACGTGGGCCAGTCCGCCCCTGAGCCTTCCGACCAGGATCTTGGAGAAGGCGATGATCCGCATCGTGATCCCGCTCTCGTTCATCAGCTCCCCGGCCAGGATGAACAGCGGTATCGCCAACAGGGCGAAGGAGTTGATTCCCGAAAACATCTGAGTGGCGACAGCGGCGAGTTGATAGGGGAACTCGCCCACGGCCATGAAGTAGAGCAGGGCCGCCACGATGGCGAAGGCCACCGGTACGCCGATGGCCAGGCCGACCAGCAGGATGAGATAGACCATTCACGACACCTCGTCTGTCATCGCACGTAGCGCGCCGAGCCGCTCGATGAACTTGAGTGCCGCGGCCACGGCCAGCATGCCACCGCCCAGCACGATGGCGAACTGGTAGGGCGCCATGGTGCCGAACACATTGAAGACCTCCAGCCCCGTCGCCTCCCGCAGGCTGCGAATGGTGCTGTTGAGCCCCGAGATTCGCATGCCGCCGCGGCTGGACATGAACAGGTAGCCCGACCAGGCCAGCACCGCCCCGGTCACCACCACGGCCAGGTCGACGACCAGGAACAGGGCCTCGCGGCGCCGTATCGACAGGAAGTCCACGATCACCCCCAGGCGCACGTGGCGATCCTGCAGGTAGGCCAGCGCCATGCCGAACATGACCCCGTAGATCCCCAGGAAGACCGGCACCTGGTCGCCCCAGGCCAGGGAGCTCCCCAGGGTGTAGCGCCCCAGGGCATTGAGGAAGACGATCAGGAAGATCAGGGCCATGGAGAGCCCGGCGCCGGCGGCAAAGCCCCCCGCCACCAGCCGCTGAAATGATTGGAAGATAGCTGCCATGTGTCTCGAGCCTCTTGGGAGAGGGCCACGCCGTGCCGCCGGCGGCACGGGGTGGCCAGCGATCACTCGGTGGCCTCGGCGACTGCGTCCTGAAGGCGCTGGATCCATTCGGCGTCGCTACCCAGGTCGCCCTCCAGCCAGGCGATGACCGGCGGCTGGGCCTGCTCGCGGAACTGCGCGAGCTCCTCGGGGGTCGGGCTGTAGACCTGCATGCCCTCCTCCTGCACGGCCTTGAGGCCCTGGGCGGTGGTGAACTGCTGGATGGCGCGCCCCATCATGCCGGCCATCACCCCGGCCCGCTGGATCACCTCGCGGTCCGCCTCGGAGAGGCCGCTGAAGTAGGCATCGTTGATCACCAGGAAGTCGGCCGCGTAGATATGGTCGTCGAGGGTCAGGTAGTCCTGCAGCTCATGCAGGTTGTTGTTGTAGATGGTCCCGACCGGATTCTCCTGGCCATCCACCACGCCCGTCGACAGGGCGGTCGGCAACTCCGACCAGGCGATCGGCGTCGGCTGGGCGCCGAGCCCCTCGACCATCTCCACGTAGAGGGGAATGTCCTGGACCCGGAACTTGAGCCCGTTCATGTCCTCGGGGGTACGAATCTCGAGCTTGCTGTTGGTGAAGTGGCGCACCCCAGTCTCGCCATAGCCCAGCGTGCGCAGGCCGGTCTGCTCGAGACAGTGCTCGGCCAGGGCGTCGCCGAAGTCGCCGTCGAGTACTTCCCAGGCCACCAGCGGCGTCTCGAACATGTAGGGAATGTCCAGCACCCCCGCGGCAGGGCAGATCTTCGACATGGCCCCCGAGACCATGACCACCTGGGTGGTGCCGTCCATGGCCTGCTGGATCAGCTGGTCTTCGTCGCCCAGCGAGGCCGCGGGGTAGATATCCACGCTGTGCTCGGTTTCGCTCTCGACGACGTTCTTGAACATGTGCGCGGCCGCCCCCTTCTTGGAGCTCTGCCAGTTGTCGGGGTCGACATGGGCGAAGCGGATGGTATCGGCCTGGGCCGGGGTGCTCATAACGAAGACCAGGGCACCGAGCGAAGCTGTGGTACCGGCGGTCAGCAGTTTGAACATGGTAAGTCCTCCGTTGTGGTTGTTGTGCTGCCCGTGACCCGGGCGGCTTCCTGTCTGGGCAGGATTCAATGCCAAATGTTCGCATTGCGAACCATAGTGCTAGATACGAACAGTAGAACTCGCTTCTATTTATGTCAATGCGTACCGGGTCCCATGCCACTAAAGATGGAGAGCAGGTACCGGCTGGCATAGCTATCGCGCTACCAGCACGGCGGCACCGTCACCGGCGGCGGGCCCAGCACTTGTCTCTAGGGTAGTCGCCGGCCCCGCGGAGAGAGACTTGGCAGCGTTGAAAGCGAGGTTCGAACGAAAAAGACCCGCCGTGAGGCGGGCCGGAGAGAAAAGCAGGGAAGCGGGTGGGCCTCAGGCCTTGTCGGCGGCCTTGATCAATGCATCCAGCGCCGCCTGGTAGCCCTGGGTGCCGAGCCCGGCGATCACGCCGTCGGCACGCAGCGAGACGTAGGAGTGATGGCGGAAGCTCTCGCGCTGGTGCACGTTGGAGATGTGCACCTCGAATACCCTGCCCTCGAAGGCATTGAGCGCATCGAGGATCGCCACCGAGGTATGGGTGTAGGCCGCCGGGTTGATGATGATCGCTCCGGTGCCGTCGAGGCGGGCGGCATGGATGGCATCGATCAGCTCGCCCTCGTGGTTGCTCTGGAAGCTGTTCAGCTCCCAACCCTTGAGCACGGCCTTCTCGCGCAGGGCGTTGTCGACGTCGTCCAGGGTCTCGTAGCCGTAGATATCCGGCTGGCGGGTGCCCAGCAGGTTGAGGTTGGGGCCGTGCAGGACCAGTACCTTGCCCTGGCTCATCAGTCGGTCTCCTTCAGCAGTTCGCGGCGGTAATGGGCGAAGAGAGTGGCGGCCTGCGCGTCGGCCGCGGCCCGCTTGGTCTCATCCTCGCAGAACAGCTTGAAGGCGTCGACGCCCTGGAACACGAACAGGCTGACACCACTCATCACCGCCGCGCCGGCGGCCTTGGCCGCGGCAACGAACTCGGTGACCGCCGGCACATAGACCGCATCGAAGATCCAGTGGTGGGTCGCCACCAGCTCCTTGGGCAGCGGGCAGCCGGGGCTCTTCTCGTGGCCGATGGGGGTGCAGTTGACCAGGCCATCGCAGCGCGGCACCGTCTCGGCTAGCTCAGCCTGGGTGATGGTGAAGGCGGCAAAGCCCTGGGCCCGGAGCTCGCCGGCCAGCTGGTGCGACTTGGCCTCGTCGAGGTCCATCAGGATCACCTCCTTCGCACCCAACTTGCCGAGGCCGAAGGCCACCGCCTTGCCCACCCCGCCGGTACCGATCAGCAGCACGCGGCCCGGCTCTCGCTCACCGAGCGTTGCGCGAAAGCCGCTCATGAAGCCGGTGAAGTCGGTGTTCTCGGCGATGATCTCGCCCTTCTCGAAGACCAGGGTATTGGCGGACCCGACCATGCGGGCCCCCTCGGAGGCGCGGGTCGCCAGCTTCACTGCCTCCTCTTTCCAGGGAAAGGTGACGTTGACGCCGCGGTAGCCGTCGGCAATCACCTGCCTGACCTGGCTCTCCAGGGACGCGATGGGCTGCTCGTTGGCGTCGAAGAGGTCATAGGTGGCGGGAATGCCGGTCAGCTGGCCGAGCCGCACGTGCAGGTCCGGGGAGCTGGAGTTCATGATGGCCTTGCCGATCAGCCCCAATTTCATAACGTTGTCTCCTGAACGAGGACGAACTTTCTGCGCTCGGCAATGCGGCATTAAACGTCTCCTCAAAATGCTCATTTACAACAGTAAACTCCGCTTTTTCGTCGACGCTTGCCTTGTCTTGCCTACGCTCGAAGAGCTCGCATGAATCTCAAAAACCAATCCCAGAGCAACTACCCACTCTGCCAATTGTCAGCCGCTATTCGCTTGGGCGGCGAGACGGATCCCGGCGTTGGCCGCGCCGAACTGCTGATAGCCGCCACGGCGCTCGACGATCTCGAAGAAGAAGCGGCCCGAGAAGGTCTCGGTATAGGCGTGGAAGAATTCGCCCTCGTCGTTGCGATCGTAGAGGATGTTGCGCGTCCGCATCGCCTCCAGCAGGGATTCGTCGAGGCCGTAGCGGGCCTCCAGGTCGTCGTAGTAGTTTCGGGGAATCCGCAGCAAGGGCAGGCCCCGGGCCTGCAGCTCGTCCACGGTGGCGAAGATATCGCGGCTGGCGAAGGCGAGCTGCTGCACGCCGCCGCGGAACTCGCTGAGAAAGCGGCCCGGCTGGGTCTCCTCGGCCTGGGAGACGGTCAGCGGAATGCGGATGCTGCGGTCGGGGCTGACCACCGCCTGGCTGATCATCATGCCGCGGGGGTCGACGATCTCGTGCTCGGCCTCGGCCTCGAAGCCGAACACGGTGCGATAGAACAGCTGCCAGCTGAGCAACTGGGTGGCCGGCAGCACGTAGGAAAGGTGGTCGACGCGGGTCAGGCCGGCCTCGTTGCGGCTCTCCTGGTCGAAGAGCTCGAAGTCGGTGCGCCACTGCAGGTCCGCGGCGGCCTCGTCGTCCACCAGGTAGATCAGGCTGCCCTCGATGCCACGCAGCGCCGGGATCTCCATCTCGCCCTCGCCCACCTGGCCACGGAAGGTCCGGGCCTTGAAGGCACGGGCGCGCTCCTGCGCCCCCTCCACGTCGTCGACGCGGAAGCCCACGGCACACACCGAGGTGCCGTGCAGCAGGCGGAAGGTGTGGGCGAAGCTGTCGGTCTCGAAGTTGAGCACCAGGTGGATATCCCCCTGCTTCCACAGCTCGACGTTCTTCGAGCGGTGGCGCCCCACGTGGCGAAAGCCCAGAGCGTCGATGAACTCGCCCAGGGGTGCGGCGCTCTCCTCGTCGAGGGTGAACTCGATGAAGTGGATGCCGTTGTAGCGTGGTGCCGGCGGGATATGACCTGCCCAGGGCCCCTCCTCGAGAAGATTTTCCAGCCAGATCAGCGAGCGCAGGCCATCCAGGGCGGTGACCTCGGTGGGGGCCGCACGGAAGGCATCGCTGAAGATCTCCAGCGACAGTGGGCCATCGTAGCCGGATTTCGCCAGCGCCGTCATGAAGGCCTTCAGCGGCAGGCGCCCCTGGCCGGGGAAGCAGCGGAAATGGCGGCTCCACTGCAGGATGTCCATGTCCAGCAGCGGGGCATCAGCGACCTGGACGAAGAAGATCTTCTCCCTGGGGATCCTGCCGATGGCGGAGAGGTCATGCCGGCGCGAGAGGATATGGAAGCTGTCGAGCACCACGCCCAGGCTCGGGTGGTCGGCGCGACGCACCACCTCCCAGGCATCGCGATAATCGGAGATATGCCGCCCCCAGGCCAGCGCCTCGAAACCGACGCGGATGCCTCGCCTGGCGGCCCGCTCGGCCAGCTCGCGCAGGTCGGCCGCGGCCCGGTCCATGTCGTCGACGGCCTGGGGCGAGACGTTGCTGCACACCAGCAGGAAATCGGTGCCGAGCTGCTCCATGAGGTCGAACTTGCGCTCGGCCCGCTGCAGGTTGCGACTGCGCTGGGGCTCGGGCATGGCCTCGAAGTCGCGGAAGGGCTGGAAGGCGACGATCTCCAGCCCCAGACGCGCGCAGAGTTCGCGCACCTCCCCCGGTGTGCCGTCGAAGGAGAGCAGATCATTCTCGAAGATCTCTACGCCGTCGAAGCCGGCACGGGCGCTGGCCTCGAGCTTGGTTCTCAGGTCGCCGCTCAGGCAGACGGTGGCAATGGCGCGCATCTTGTCCTCCAGGTGGCGATGTCGAGAGGTGAATCTGGCAGCGTCACTCCTCGGTGCCCGTCGTTTCAGTCGCGAACGATCATCATACGGCCAGCACGCCCAAAATGGAACCCGGTTCCGGTGTTCACGTGGCGTTCATTAGTTCGCATTATGCGCGAAATCGGGGGGGCGCGTGGCAAGCCCCCTCAGGTCCGCGCCTCTCCCCGCCGTGGTCAACGATTGTTGCTACTACTATAGAGGGCGTTCATCGAGGGCGTTGCCCTCGATACCTAACACTTGTCGGGGAGTGCCGCCTGCCGCGCTGGCAGGCTCCTCCCCGCCATTCGACTATGGTCGTAGGAGGCCACATCCTGCATTGACAGTACTGGAAGGGAGTTCTAGTGTTCGCAACCAGCACTTTAGTTCGACTACCGAACGCAATTGAGCCCCTGGTCCCAGAACACGAGGACCGCTGCCCGCGGGCAGACCAATAACACGAGTCCGGAGGATTCCCCATGTTCAAACCGCTTCTCACCAGCCTCGCCGTCGCCGTCGGCTCTCTGGCCATGGCCGGCAACGCCCTGGCCGAGTATCCCGAGCGCAATATCCAGGCCACCATCCAGTGGGGGGCCGGTGGTGCCACCGACAACGTGGCCCGCAGCCTGACCCCCCATGTCGAGGAGATCCTCGATACCACGGTGGTGCTGACCAACCGTCCGGGCGGTACCGGCGTGATCGGCATGAACCACGTCATGCGTCAGCGTGCCGATGGCTACAACTTGCTGTATGGCGCCGAGAACCCGCAGCTCTACCAGCTGATGGGCCTGGCCGACTTCAGCTATGACGACATGCATACCGTCAACATCATCGGCCAGGGTCTGGTGGTGATCGCCGCACCCGCCGACAGCCCCTTCGACAGCCTTGCCGACCTGCTGGAACATGCGAAGGCGAACCCGGGTGAGCTGCGGATGGGCGGGACCGGCGCCGGCGGCCTGCCGAGCACCGTGCTGGCCATGGTCAACGCCGTGGACGAGCTCGATGTGCGCAATGTCACCTTCGGCGGCGACGGCCCCGGGATCACCGCCATGCTGGGCGGTCATATCGACTTCATGCCGCTGAGCCTGGCCGCCGTCGGCGAGCAGATCCGCAGCGGCAAGATGAAGGGCCTGGCCGTGCTGACCAAGGAGGAGATCGAGGCGCTGCCGGGCGTGCCGCCAATCACCCAGGCGCTGCCTGACATCGAGTCCTTCCTGCCGTGGGGGCCGTTCTGGGGCGTCTTCGTCCACCAGGACACGCCGGACGACATCAAGGCCACCCTGGAAGAGGCCTACGAGCAGGCGGTGGCCAACCAGGAGTTCGGCGACTTCATGCAGAACTTCGGCGCCGAAGTGCTCAACCTCAATGGCGAGGAGGCCGAGCAGTACCTGGACAACTGGCAGTCGGTGACCGCCTGGGCCATGTACGAGGCGGATGCCGAGACGCTCGAGGCCAGCCCCGAGGAACTCGGTATCCCGCGCCCCTGACCCACAATGCCCACCTGAAGGAGAGGCCGGGCACACGCCCGGCCTCTCCCGGAGTCATGACATGAGCCAGAAATTCGAGCGTGTCCAGCCAGGAGAGAAGGTCTTCGACTGGCTGCTGCTGCTGTTCAGCATCGGCGTGCTGCTCGAGGCCTATCGCATCGACGGGATTCCCTCCGTCAACTCGCCAGGCTCCTTCCCGGTCGGTCTGGCGCTGGTGATGCTGGCCTCGTCGGTGGTGATCCTGGTCAGCCATCGCCACAAGCGGCGCGATCCTCGGATCCGCAATGCGCTTCATGAGGCCCAGGTCTTCCTCCACGAGCACTTCCAGCCGCATATCGTGGTGTTCACCTTCCTCGCCGTGGCCTACCTGGCCGCCATCGTCTGGGCGAGCTTCTATGTCAGCACCTACCTCTTCCTGGCCGTGACCTTCATCTACTTCCGTCATGGCCGGGTGGTGAGCTCGCTGATCATCTCGGCCGTGGCCATCGCGGTGATCTATGCCCTGTTCACCCTGGTGTTCCGCGTCTACCTCCCCTGACCCCCGAGGCTCCTGATGAGTGATACGTTTTCCTTTCTGCTCATGGCCTGGCTGGATCCTCAGCTGCTGCTGCTGACGGCGCTGGGCACCCTGGCCGGGATCTACGTCGGCGCGATTCCCGGTCTCTCCGTGACCATGGCCGCCTCGATCCTGATCTCCTTCACCTTTTCCTGGGACATCAACAATGCCCTGGCCCTGATGGTGGGCATCTATGTGGGGGGCGTCTATGGCGGCTCGCGCACCGCCATCCTGCTCAACATCCCCGGCGCGCCCTCGGCGGTGGTCACCGCCTTCGACGGCTATCCCCTGGCCCAGCGCGGCGAGGCGGGCCAGGCCATCGGGCTGAGTACCGTGATGTCGGTGATCGGCGGCCTGCTGGGCACCCTGGTCCTGGCCGGCAGCGCCCCCTTCCTCGCCGACATGGCGCTGGAGTTCGCCCCGCGCGACTACTTCCTGATCGCCGTGCTCGGCCTGCTGCTGGTCAGCACCCTCTCCGGCAAGTCGCTGGCCCGGGGCATCTTCTCGGTGGCCCTGGGGTCCACCATCGGCCTGGTAGGCATGGACATGGTCACCGCCCAGCCTCGCCTGACCATGGGCAGCATGGAGCTGCTCGGCGGCATCCATTATGTAGTGGTAATGATCGGTCTGTTCGGCGTGGCCGAGGCCTTCTACCAGTTGCACAACCTGACCAAGGTGCCGATCAAGCAGAAGGTCGACAAGATCATCCCGCCGCTGAGCATGGTGCTGAAGTACCTGCCGCTCTCCATACGCACCTCTATCATCGGTGTCATCGTGGGCGCCCTGCCCGGCACCGGGGGCGACATCGCCTCGCTGTTCGCCTACGACCATGCCAAGCGTACCGTCAAGAACCCCTCCAGCCCCTTCGGCGAGGGTGCCTACGAGGGCCTGGTGGCGCCCGAGACCGCCAACAACGCCGCCGTGGGCGGGGCCTATGTGCCGATGCTGACCCTGGGGATGCCCGGCGATGCGGTGACCGCGGTAATCCTCGGCGCCCTGGTCATCCACGGCCTCAATCCCGGCCCCATGCTGATGATCGAGACCCCGCACATCTTCTGGTTCACCGTGGGCAACCTGGCACTGGCCAACATCTTCCTGCTGATCTTCGGCCTCACCGGCATCAAGGTCTTCTCCAAGGTGGTCGAGGTCCCCAAGGCGCTGCTGATTCCGTTGATCCTGGTGCTCTGCGTGGTGGGCACCTACTCCATCAACAGCAATATGACGGAAGTCTACTGGATGCTGGGCTTCGGCATCCTGGGCTACTGGCTGAAGGTGTTCGGCTTCCAGATGGGCCCCGTCATCCTCGGCGTGATCCTCGGGCCGCTGCTCGACGAGACCTATCGCCAGGCGATGTCCTCGGTGGGCGACAGCGGTGGCCAGTTCCTGCTGGCGCTGGTGACCAACCCGCTGTCGCTGGTGCTGACCACCGTGATCGCGCTGGTCCTGCTGGGCCAGACACCGGCCAAGACTTGGCTGACGAGCCAATTCCAGCGAAACTGATGCCTCACCCCACGGCAACGACGCGGCCCACCGGGCCGCGTTCCTGTTGGTGCAGATGTGGAGCGAGCCAGTGAACGACACCGCCCCCGGCCCCGGAAGCGTGCTGGTCTTCGATTTCGACGGCGTGATTCTCGACTCGGCGACCCTCAAGCGCCAGGCCTTCGCCGAGCTCTACGACGACGAGCCGGAGGAGAGCCGGCGTGCCGTGGCCGCCTACCTCAGCCGCCGCGGCGGCCAGCCGCGAGAGGTCAAGTTCCGCCACATCGAGGGGCATATCCTCGGCCGCGAGGCCGGAGAGGCTCGCATCCAGGCGCTCTGCCGGCGCTTCAAGGCCAGCGTGGAGCAGCGCCTGCTGGACGCCCCGGCGATTCCCGGCGCACTCGAGTTCCTGGAACGCTGGCAGGGCCACCTGCCGCTCTACCTGCTCTCCGCCACCCCCGAGCCCGAACTCAGGACGATCGTCGCGCGCCGGGGCCTGGCCGGCTATTTCCGCGAGGTGATCGGGGCGCCGCCGGACAAGGTCACCGCTCTGCGCAACCTGCTGGCCCGCCACCGGCATGCCGCCCGCGACACGGTGATGATCGGCGACTCCTACAACGACTACCGGGCGGCCCGCTCCAACGCCACCCTCTTCATCGGCGTGACCGCCGACCCAGCGGCCTCCCCCTTCCCGAGCGATGTCGTCACCACCGTCGACCTGTACGGCCTGGAAGACGCGCTGGCGAGGCTCTGAGCCACCGTTCCGGATCACCTACTTCAGGCACTTCATTGCCGACAAGGCTCGTTATACCGGCAATAGCTCGATGGCGACAGCCTCATCAAAACATCCAATCTGGCCAGAATGGCTGGCATGCCAACTGTCACTTCCCCACGACCATGCAGACAATGTGGTTCTGCAAGGCAGAGACGACCGATTCGTTGCCTGACTTTTCCCGCAGTAGCACAGCACGGCAGCACTGCCTTTCAGGTTCGATGCCTGACAAACAGAACCCGGAAACAACGCGGCCTTCGCCGTTGACTCTTCCACAACAACACCAGGAGGTGACACCATGGACAAGACTCGTCTCGAGGGAAAGAACTGCCTGATCACCGGCGCCGCGCGTGGCATGGGTGCCGCTGTCGCCGAGCATTATGCCGAACAGGGCGCCAATGTCTGCGTCGCCGACCTCAACCTCGAAGGGTGCGAGGAAGTCGTCAAGCGCATCACCGACAGGGGCGGCAAGGCCATCGCGATCAAGCTCGATGTCACCGAGCGTGAGCAGATGAAGGCGGCCGTGCAGGCCACCGTCGAGGCCTTCGGCAGCCTCAATGTCATGGTCAACAATGCCGGCATCAACAAGCCGCTGATGTTCCTCGATATCACCGAGGATAACTGGCACCAGATCATGGACGTCAATGCGCTGGGCTGCCTGATCGGCATGCAGGAAGCCGCCAAGCAGATGATCGACCAGGGCAAGGAGAGTGGCCCCTACAAGATCATCAATGTCGGTTCCATCCTGTCCCGCCAGGCCTTCGATGACGTGGTCCCCTATTCGTGCAGCAAGCACGCCGTACTGGCCATGATCAACGGTGGCGCCAAGGCGCTGGTCGACCACAACATCACCGTCAACGGCTATGGCCCCGGCGTCGTGCGCACCGAGCTGTGGGAGCAGCTCGACAAGGACCTGGTCAGCATCGGCAAGTTCGACAAGCAGGGCCAGTCCATGGACGAGCTCGCCGAGAAGATGATCCTGATGAAGCGCTACTCCTACCCGGCAGATGTGGTCGGTACCGCCTCCTTCCTGGCCAGCCCGGAGTCGGACTACATGACCGGCCAGCTGCTGATGATCGACGGCGGCATGATCCTGCAGTGACGCCACCGGCAACCCGGCCGGTGGATCAGTAGTATCCCCTGCCACGCATCACCCGATCGGCCCTGTCCTGCGCCATGGACAGGGCCTTCTTGATGGAGCGGCGTCCGTCCAGCACCTCGAAGATCTCGTGCCCGGCAATGCTGATCAGGTCGGTGATGCCCGGCACCGGGGGGCGCGGCCAGGCCTGCAGGATGTCCTTCCTTGCCATGCCATCCACGATCTCGATCAGCGGCGACAGCGCCGAGACCTCCGGGTCCTGGCTGACGCTGAAGCGCGGCGTCACCAGGCTGCCGTTCATGATATAGAGCTTGGACATGTTGGGCGAGGTCAGGTGACGCAGGGCCGTCCAGGCGTCCTCGATCCGTTCCTCCGAGAGATTGGCCGGAATGGCCAGCGCATAGCCCCCGATCGGGGTGATCGGGCGGCCATGGTTGCCGATGGGATGCGGCAGATAGCCGGTCTGTCCCCAGGCCGGTGACTCCCGATCAAACTCGATGAGCGGGGCCAGCAGCGTATAGCAGTAGGCCATGCAGGATTTGCCGATGGCATAGGACTGGGCACGCTCGTACCAGGCCATGTTGAGGATATTGGGTGGCGAGTATTTCAGGATATCCAGCATATACTCGCAGGCCCGGAAGGCCGCATCCGATTGGAACATCGGTCGCAGCTCCTCCCCGGACGCCTGCTGGTAATCATAGCCACCCTCGCTGGGGCGCAGATTGATGATCGGCTGGCCGAACTTGGCCATCAGGAAACTGAAGGTATGGCCCAGCGGCGTGCCGCGCGCGGCATTCCAGGCGATCCCGTATTGCCCCCTGGCGGGGTCATGGAGTCGCCTGGCCACCTTGACCAGTTCCTCGGTCGTCGTCGGGGGCTCCAGCTGTGCTCGCTCGAGGATATCCTTCCGGTAACAGAGCAACTCCGGCGTCGTCTGGACCGGAATCCCGTACTGCCTTCCGGCATACCGGGAGCTCTGGATGGCGACGGAATGGAAATCGGACAGGTCGTAAGCGTCCCGTTCGATCAGCGCATCGAGCGGCATCAGCATCTCCTTCGACGCCAGCTCACCGAACCAGGGAAGATCACAGGCCACGAGGTCATAGCGCGACTTCGCCAGACGGGCATTGTCGAGGATCTCCTCGAGCAGGCCATCGATCGACTTGGCCTTGTTCCTGATCTCCAGGCCGAAGATCGATTCCAGTTGCTGCTTCAGGTTGTGCATCGCCATGAAGGTGGGGTCGGCATGGACAAGTAGGCGCAGCCCACCCTTCAGTTCGAGTCGCGCCGAGAGTACCGCCGGCATCGAGATCACGCGGCCCGTCGAGGCAGCGTCGAGGAAGATGCGGCGGCCGGAGTCCGACGCCGGATCCACCCCGAACAGGGGAGCCAGGAGGCCCTTGATCCGGTTGGCGTAGGCCTCCCACTCGTCGATCATGCTCGGCGAGGGGTGCAGCGAAACCGTCTTGCCCGATTTCGTCCTGGGGCGTGACAGGATCAGCCCGCGCTTGATGATGCTCTCGATCCCGCGCTTGGCGGTGCCGTAGGAGAGCCCCGAGGCATCCGCGAGCGAGGTGGGCGTCGTCAGTCGACCGGCCAGATGGTTGCGCATGAGGTGGAGCATCATGCGCATCTCCCGGTAGCCATTGGCCATGGAGAGCTCGTGCTCCGTCTCGTCCTCGAACTTCTCGATGAAGTCGAGGAAGCGGGCGAACTCGGTATTGGAGAGCCTTGGCACCGGCCTCTGCGACAGCCTGTCATAGGGGCCCTCCGGATGGCTCTCGTCGGGGAGGTCACTCATGTTCGCCTCGGAGCAGGGACAGGGTGATGCACCAAGATAGCGCCGCCGCACGCCTGGCAGCAAACGCGATGGCAACGCGGCTATCCCCAGCCGTCGACGATCAGCCGAACGCCCAGCAGGATCAACAGGGTCAGGATGATCCGGAAGAAGAGCTCGCCACTCAGCCGCTTCTGTATGGCCAGCCCCAGGCGCACCCCCAGCCAGGCCATCGGGATCAGCAACAGCGCGATGGTGAGGTTCTCGACATTCAGCAGGCCGAGCATGCCGTAGGGCACCAGCTTGACCAGGTTGGTGGCGGCCAGGAAGACCACCGCGGTGGCGAGGAACTGCTCCCGGGTGAGCCGGCGCTGCAGCAAGTAGACGTTGAGCGGCGGCCCCCCGGCATGGGCGATGAAGCTGGTGAAGCCGGCGATGCCGCCACTCAGTCCGCCGACCCAGGTCGGCATGACGCGGCCGCGGAAGGGCTTGAGCAGTCCCCACAGGCCGAACAGGATCGAGAACACCCCCAACAGCACCTTCAGCAGGTCCTCATCGAAGAGACCATAGGTCAGGTAGCCGACCGCCACCCCCAGCACCGCCGGGGGAAACATCAGCCACAGCAGCGAACCGACGCGGTGGCGCCACCAGGCCTTGAGGCTGAAAAGATCCATCACGATCAGCAGCGGCAACATGACGGCCACGGCGAAGGCCGGGCTGGCCTTCAGCGAGATCAGTGGCACCGCCACCACCCCGACACCGCCGGCGAAACCCGACTTGGAGATGCCGGTGAGCAGCACGGCCAGGATCATCAACGCCACGAACGGAGCGTCGTACACCATGGGAAGGCTCCCATCTGACATAAGAAGGGCCGTGAAGATCACGGCCCAAATCGGAGGAACATGCAAGTGCCCAGCCGCCTCGATGGGCCGAGGCGGCTGAGCAGGCCCGGTCAGAGGATCCGACAGACCTCGTCGAACTCGAACCGTGCCTGACGCGGGAACAGCGACGAATGATCGCCGTAGCCGAGGCTGCACAGGAAGTTGCTCTTCACCTTGCCGTCGGGGAAGAACTCCTCGTCGACGGCGGCATTGTTGAAGCCGGACATGGGGCCGGTATCCAGCCCCAGCGAGCGCGCGGCCAGGATGAAATACCCGCCCTGGATGGAGCTGTTGCGGAAGGCCGTGGTGTTGATGAAGTCCGTCTTTCCCTCGAACAGCGACTTGGCGTCCTTGTTGTGGGCGAACATGCGCGGCAGGTGCTCGTGGAACTCGGTGTCGTAGCCCAGCACGGCCACCACGGGCGCCTTCATGGTCTTCTCCTGGTTGCCGGGCATCAGGGCCGGCTTGAGCCGCTCCTTGGCCGCCTGGCTGTTCAGGAACAGCACGCGAAGTGGCTGGCAGTTCATCGAGGTGGGCCCGAAGTGCATCAGGTGGTAGAGCTCACGAAGCGTCTGCTCACTGACACTCTTGTCCTTCCAGACATTGTGGGTCCGGGCATTGGTGAACAGGGTTTCGACGGCGCTCTGGTCGATGGCGGTCATGAAGTGTACCTCTTTGTTGAACAATGGATTTCTGTATCTCGACTGTCAGCTTGCCTGCAAGCCGAAGTCGTATTTCAAATGGCGGTATGGTGACTGCAGGGTGCGGCCATCCGGCGCCTGTCCCGGCGGCATCAGCTCGTATTCCCTGACCAGGGAGTCCTTGACGCCGAAGACGGCGTCGGAGTCGAGGTAGGGATCGTGCTCGGCGAAGACCTGGGTCACCAGGGTGTCAAACCCCTCGGCCATCAGCATGAAATGCACATGTGCCGGCCGGTAGGGATGCCGCCCCGTGAGCTCCAGCATCTTGCCGACGGGGCCGTCCGTGGGAATCGGGTAGGGTGAGGGGGTCACCGTCCAGAAGGCATAGCGCCCCTGGTCGTCGGTGGTGAACCTGGCCCGCAGCGAGGCACTCTCGAGCTCCTTCTGGACGTCGTAGAACCCTTCGCTGTCCGATTGCCAGACGTCGATGACGACATTGGCCAGCGGCTCGCCGCGCCCGTCGTGCACCCGCCCCTCCACGAAGAAGGGCTCCCCCTCGACGCCCCAGTCGATCGACTCGCCCTGCTCGGCCCGGGGCGGGTCGGCGACATAGAAGGGCCCCAGCACCGTGCTTTCCGACACCATCGGGTCCGACGTTTGATGATTGATGGCATCGACCAACATCGTCACGCCCAGGGTGTCGGAGAGCAGGATGAACTCCTGGCGCTTGTCGTCGCACATCTGGCCGGTCCGGGTCAGGAAGTCGATGGCTTCGGTCCACTCCTGTTCGGTGGGTTCCACGTCACGGATGAAGGCGTGCAGGTGGCTCACCAGGCTATTCAGCACGCTCTTCAGCCGCTCGTCACGGCAGCCGGCGAACTGCTCGATCACGGCATCCGTGATGTTCTCTGCGTTCAGGTTTCGCATGTCGTCATCCCCTGGCGCCGGAGGCGCTCTCGAAGGCCGGCAACCCGGAGAGGCGCTCGGTGTGGTGAATGGTGGCGATGTAGTCATCCTCACCGTGCCCCGTGCCGATCAGGGAGCTGTAGGCCTCGCGCATCTGGGCGGCCAGGGGCACGGCGACACCGGCCCCGTGGGCACAGCCGAGGATCAGGTCCAGGTCCTTGGCCATCTGGGCGGCCGAGAAGGTGGAGGTGAAGTCACGGTCCTTCAGCGGCTGGGTCTTGTACCTGACCATCGGCGAGCCCACGGCACTGTCGGCCATCAGGTCCAGCATCGCCTCCCAGCCGATGTTGCCCTTGCGCGCCATCGCCAGGGCCTCGCCCATCATCCCGGCGCTCACCGCGATCATCAGGTTGATGGCCAGCTTGGCGTAGCGAGCCTGCTCATCGTCCCCGAGCCAGTACTGGGCCTTGGTGAAGGTGTTCATCACCGGTACGGCGTCATCCAGCGCCTCGCGCGGACCGGAGACCATGGCCGACAGGGTACCGGACTCGGCGGCGACGGGATTCCCCGACACCGGGCTGCGCAGATAGGCGATGCCCCGCGCTTCGGCGGCCGTGGCCACCCTGGCGGACGCCTCGATGCTGACGGTGCTGGTCTCGATCAACACGCTGCCCGGGGCCATCGCCTCGATCAGCCCACCCGACGCCAGGGTCAGGCCCAGCAGCGCCCGGTCATCGGGGATCGAGACGAAGACCAGGCGGCAGTCCTCGACGGCGGAGGCCAGCGCTCGGCGGGGGATAATGCCGGCTTCTTCGGCAAGTGCCATCCGCTCGGCGCTGAGGTCGAATCCCTGGACAGGGTAACCAGCTGCTACTATCCGCGTTGCCATGGGCAAGCCCAGCTTGCCGAGGCCGATCCAGGCCACCCTGTTTGTGGTGGTCGTTGGGCTCGTCGTGGTCATTGGACTGTCTCCCCTGGTTCTCGGGACGCGTGTTCCCGTGACATCAGTTCGGCATTGATGCGGTGACCGGAGGCTGCCAGATGGCTGATCCCCTCCTCGACGTCCGCCAGCAGCTTGCCGTTACGCTTGTGGAACTCTCCCGCCACCATGACGCTGTCGACGTTGGCGAGACTCGCCTGCATGACGACGGTCGAGACCGGGTCGCTGACCGGCTGCATGTTCAGCAGGCCGCTATCCAGCAGCACGATGTCGGCCTGCTTGCCGGGCGTCAGGCTGCCGATGCGCGCCTCGAGGCCCAGGGCGCGTGCGCCGTCGACGGTGATCCACGCCAGCGCCTCGCGGGTGCGGATGGTCGAGGTGTCGGGAATGCTGCCCTGCTCGCGCCGCGAGGCATCGTTGTCCAGTGCCCGCTGCATGCCCAGCGCCATCCGGGCCACGCAGAACATGTCACCGGAGATGACCGACTCGAGATCCACCCCCAGGGAGACGACACCGCCGTGCCGGCGAACGTGGCCGGTGATCGGGAAGCCATGCCCCTGGGTCATCTCGTTCTCCGGCGCGATGGAGAAGGTCACGCCCTGCTCGCAGAAGCGGGCCAGCTGCCCGTCGTCCAGGCTCTGCCCGTGCACGATATTGATGTCCGGCCCCAGCAGCCCCTGCTCCTCGATCACGTCCCAGCCACCGGGGCTGACGGCCGCGCCGCCGCCCTGGTGCATCGAGGCGACCAGGCCGAACTCCTTGGCCAGGGCGAAATCCTGCAGGCTGACATCGAGGGTGGAATAGTGGGGGCCGAGGATGGCCAGCCCCAGGGTCACCCGGGCCTCGGGGTCGGCAAGCTCCCCCTGGAGCAGCCGCTCGACCTCACCGCGAGGGTGCGGGATCTCGCTGAAATGCGGCTGTCCCGGCTCGGGGTCCGGCTTGGGCGAGCCGTGGAAGAACAGCGCCCGGATACCGGACTCCTTGAGCCCGCGAATCGCCGCATCGGTATGCTCGGGTGTGGGGTTGTTGTGGCACCAGTCACCCAGGGTGGTGGTACCGCAGTTGAGCTGGTTGAGCGCCCCCATGCGGGTGGCGATATGGATGTCGTCGGGCGTGAACAGGCTCGCCAGGCCGCGGTGGACGTGGCGAAAGTACTCGAGCAGCGTCCAGTTGGCGGCGACGCCACGCAGGCCGGTCTGCCAGGTATGCAGATGGGCGTTGACCAGCCCGGGGATCAGGATGCCGCCCCGGCAGTCGATGACCTTGGCGCCCTCGGCCGGAAGATCCTGGCCCACGGCCAGGATCCGGTCGTCTTCCACCAGCACCTGGCCCTGGGCAAGCTCGCCCAGCGCCGAATCCATGGTCACGACGGTGGCATTGGTCAGCAGTGTCTTCATCGGTGTGCTCCCTCCTCCCTGGCCGGCCGCTGACCGACCAGGGCATGGCGCAGCAGACGATGGATGCCCTCGGCCTCGACCTCGCGAGGGTTCCAGTAGGGGTTCCGGGTAGCGATCTCGGTGGCGCGCTCGACATCGTCCAGCGTCAGGCCGATCTCCTCCAGTGCCGTGGGCGCGCCTACCGCCAGGGCCAGGTCGAAGAGACCGGCGGCGGGATCCTCGCAGCCCAGTGCCCGGGCGATGCGCGACATCGCCTCGGGGGCCGCCGGGGCGTTGTAGGCCACCGCATGGGGCAGCACGATGGTGTGGGTCTCGGCATGGGGCAGGTCGAAGGAGCCCCCCAGGGTATGGCAGAGCTTGTGATGCAGCGACATCCCGACGGAGCCGAGGCAGGCACCGCACAGCCAGGCGCCATAGAGGGCATCCGAGCGAGCGTCCTGATCGGAGGGATTCTCGGCGATCACCGGCAGGCTGCGCGCCAGTGCTGCGATGCCTTCCTCCGCCATCAGCGAGATCACCGGGTTGCGGTCACGGGCGTAGAGCGCTTCCACCGCATGGGCAATCGCATTGATGCCGCTGGTGCCGGACATGCCGGCGGGCAGCGAGAGGGTCAGGTCGACGTCATAGATCACCGTCTCGGGCAGCACCTCCAGGGTGCGCTGGGTGGTCTTGAGGCCGTCGCGCGTCTCGCCGAGGATCGGCGTCATCTCGGAGCCGGCATAGGTGGTGGGGATGGCCACCTGGGGCAGCCCGGTGCGCAGCGCAATGGCCTTGCCCAGGCCAATGGTCGAACCGCCACCGATGGCCACGGTGCAGTCGACCCCCAGTTCCTCGACCACCCGCATGGCACGCTCGGTCACCTCGACCGGCGTGTGCATGGCCGCCTCGGCATACAGGCCAGCCCCACGCTCCCCGAGCTGTTCCAGCACCGCGCGTGCCTGTTCCTGCTGCTGGGGGGTGGCCAGCACCAGGGCCCGACGGCAACCGAGTCGTTCGATTTCCTCGGCGAGGCGCGACAGGGTCCCCTGGCCGAATACCACCCGAGATGGCAGGCCATGATAGACAAAGGATTGCATGGGTCTTTCCTCAGACGTTGAAGATGCATGTCGGCGCCCCGTGCGGGGCGCCGCGGTGGCGGCGAACCCCGCCTAGCCGGTCACGGCCGCCGTCGGCGATGGCTTGCCCATTCCGGTGATCGCCTGCACCAGCTCGTCCTCGCTGACGCTGTCGCCATCGAACTCGGCGGTGACCCGGCCGTCGTACATGGCGATGATGCGGTTGCTCAGGCCGAGCACTTCCGGCATCTCCGAGGAGATCACCAGCACTGCGTAGCCCGACTTGGCGAGATCCTTGACCAGGGCGTGAATCTCCGCCTTGGAGCCCACATCGATCCCGCGGGTCGGCTCGTCGAGGATCAGCAGCTTGGGGTGGGTATGCAGCCACTTGCCGATGACGATCTTCTGCTGGTTGCCGCCGCTCAGGTTGCCGACCTTCTGGCGCCAGCCGGGCGTCTTGATCTTCATCGCCTGCTGGTACTTGTCGTAGACGGTGCGCTCGGCCGAGCCCTTCATGAAGCCCATCGAGGAGACCGTGCCGAGCCCTGCCAGGGTCATGTTGTCCCGGCAGTTCATGCCCAGTATCAACCCCTGGTCCTTGCGATCCTCCGGTACCAGGGCGATACCCGCGGCCACGGCGTCGTGGGAGTGACGGAAGTTCACCACCTCGCCATCCAGCACCACATCGCCCGCCACGGGCGTACGTAGTCCGAAGATGGTCTCGGCGACCTCGGAACGGCCCGCCCCCACCAGCCCGTACATGCCGACGATCTCGCCCTTGCGGACGTTGAAGCTGACATCCTCGAAGATCCGCTTCACCGAGAGGTTGCGTATCTCGAGCATGTTGTCGCCGAATTCGGAGGGCTTGCTGGCATGGTCGAGCTCGAGGCTGCGCCCGATCATCATCCGCGTGACTTCGTCCTCGCTGGTCGCGCAGGTATTCACCGTGCCGGTGTACTCGCCATCGCGCAGCACCGAGATGCGATGGGACAGGTGGAAGATCTCGTCCATGCGGTGCGAGATGTAGACGATCCCCACACCCTGGTCGCAGAGCGAGTGGATCACGTCGTAGAGCACCGGCTTCTCGTGGTCGGTCAGAGAGGCGGTGGGCTCGTCGAACACCACCACCCGCGGGGTGAACACCAGCGCCCGAGCGATCTCGACCATCTGCTTCTTGGCGATGGACAGCGACCCCACCAGGTCGTCGTGCTGGAAGCTGCACTTGAGGGTCTCGAGAATCTTGTTGGTGTCCTCGCGCAGTTTTCGCCAGTCGACCCGGTTGCCCCACTTCTTCGGCAGGCTGCCGAGGAAGATGTTCTCGGCCACCGTCATCTCCGGTACCAGCGACTGCTCCTGGTGAATCAGCACCACCCCGGCCCGCTTGGCATGCTTGGGATTCTCGAACTCCATCTCCTCGCCGCCGAGGATGATCTTCCCCTCATTGGCCTGGTGCTTGCCGGCCAGCACCTTCATCAGGGTCGACTTGCCGGCGCCGTTCTCGCCGAGCAGGGCATGGACCTCGCCGGGGCGCACGTCGAAGTCGACGCTGTTCAGGGCCACCACCCCGGGGAAACGCTTGGTGATGCCTGCGAGCCGGAGTACCGGTTCGGCGTCGATCGGGGGCCGCTGCACGGCATTGCCTTGGGAGGGATTCATATCCGCACCTCCTTGGTCGACGGCGCATTGAGCTTCTTGTCGATGATCAGCACCGAGATGAGGATCGCACCGAGGATGACCAGCACGTAGAAGGCCGGCACCTGCATCATGTTCATGCCATTGCGCAGGATGCCGATGGCCAACACGCCCCCCAGGGTGCCGGTGATGCTGCCGTAGCCACCGGTGAGCTTGGTGCCGCCGAGCACCACCGCGGTGATGGTCCAGAGCTCGTAGTCACGGCCGAGGTTGGGGGTGGCGGCCCCCATCTGGCTGGCCAGCAGCACACCGGCGAGGGCGGCGAAGAAGCCGACGATGATGAAGTTGATCATCATGTGGCGGCCGAGCCGGATGCCGGCATCGATGGAGGCCTCCGGGTTGCCGCCCACCGCGAAGGTGTTGCGGCCATGGCCGGTGCGGGTCAGCACCAGGTGCATCACCAGCGTGCAGAGCAGGAAGATGATCGCCAGGACCGGGATCGGGCCGATGGTGCTGGCACCGAAGTCGGCGAAGGCGAAGTTGGTTGCGTAGAAGGATTGCTCCTGGGTGTAGAGGAAGATCAATCCGCGCACCCCGATCATCGCCCCCAGGGTGACGATGAAGGCGTTGACCCCGGTCTTCCAGACGATCAGGCCGTTGATGGCGCCGATCACGATGCCGGCCGCCAGGGCGGCCAGCACCGCCACGGTCAGACCCAGCGGCTGAAGACCGACGGCCAGCGAGGCGGCCAGGCCCAGGGTCGCGCCCACGGAGAGGTCGATGTTGCCGTTGATCATCACGTAGGTCATGCCGAGGGCGAGCAGGCCGATCGTCGAGGTCTGCACCAGGATGTTGGTGATGTTGCTCAGCGACAGGAAGTACTCCGACATGAAGCTGAAGAAGATGAAGATGGCGATGACGAAGATCCAGATCGGCTGGATGGCCGTCTTGCCACGGAAGAAACCTTTCAGTGACGTCATGTGTCATGCCTCCGCGTCATGAGTGGGTCGTCAGCAAGCGCTTGCGCTTGTTGGCGAGGTCCAGCCAGACGGCCAGGATGATGATTACCCAGGTCACGATCCACTGGATGTAGTAGGGATAACCCATCAGCAGCAGGCCGTTCTGGATGAAGCCGAGGATCAGCACGCCGATCACCGTCTTCCAGATGCTGCCGGCGCCGCCGAGCAGGCTGGTACCGCCGAGAATGATGCCGGCGAGCACCAGCAGCTCGTAGCCCTGGCCGACGTTGTTCTGGGAACCCATGACCCGCGAGCCGAGCACCAGGGCGGCACAGGCCACGCAGAAGGCCGAGATCAGGTAGGTGCTGAACACGCACCAGTTCTTGCGAATGCCCGAGTAGACGGCGGCCATGGGGTTGCCGCCGACGGCGAAGATGCGCCGCCCGTAGCCGGTGTAGGACATGACGACCTGCACGACGATGGCCAATAGCCCGAACAGCAGGATGGGCACCGCGATACCGGCCACGTAGCCGCGGCCGAAGAAGGCGAACCAGGTGCCTTGCTGATTGGCGATGTCGACGTTCTGGCCACCGCTGTAGATCAGCACCAGCCCCTGGATCGCCGAGAGCATCGCCAGCGTCACGATCAATGAATTGAGGCGCATGAAGCCGATCAGGAAGCCGTTCACCGCACCGATCAACAGGGTCAGCGCGAACATCAGCAGGATGGCATTCACGGGGCCGATCTTGTCGTGCAGGTCGACCACCAGCACGGTGGAGAAAGACAGCAATGAGCCCACGGAAAGGTCCAGATTCCCGCCGATGATCACCACCGTGACGCCAACCGCGATGATGCCGATGATCGAAGCCTGGCGGACAACCGTCATGATGTTCGACTGGGAGAGGAATTGCTCGGAAAAGAACGAGAACACGACCATGCCGAGCAGGAAGAAGACCAGGATACCCTGAGCCGAGAGAAAGCTCATCAAGCCCGCCTTGTTGATACTTCCCGTCAAGAGTCGTGATTTGGTTTGTTCTGCAGAAGCCATGCTAATCACCTGTATGGGTGTCACCTTGCGCAGTCGGCCTGCGCCCAGGCTCGTGCTGTGTCCCGGGACCGCCTTTCACGCACGGCCCCGGGCAGCACAACGTGCCTTCAGAAAACCGGTCGATCGAACTCGCCAAGGATTTCGGCGGTGATTTTCGGGGTCTCGAAGAAGTTCATCTTCGGCACTTCCTGGCCATTCAGCACATCCAGGGCTGTCTGCAGGGCCGCCTCGGCGTCATCCACCGGAGACTGGTAGATGGAACCGTAGTATTCGCCGCGCTTGATGGCGTCATAGCCCACGGCGAAGTTGGTGGCGCCGATGAACACGATCTCGTCGGCGCGGCCGGCGCCCTTGGCGGCATTCAAGGCGCCCACCCCCATGTTGTCGTCACCGGCATAGACACCGTCGATACGATCGTACTTGGTCAGGAAGTCTTCCATGACGCGCTGGGCGCGCTCACGGTTCCAGTTGCCCGGCTGGGTTTCCAGCAGCTCGACACCCGGACAGAGTTCGGCCAGACGCTCCTCGAAGCCCCCTGCCCGCTCCATGGCGGTGGTATAGCCCGGCTGGCCGGAGATCTGCACGATCTGGCCTTCGCCGTCCAGGGCATCACACATCATCTCGGCCGAGGAAGCACCCTGCTGAACGTTGTCGGGACCGGAGAAGGCGGCGATATACTCAAGGCCGGCCTCGGCGATCTTGGAGTTGGTGACCACGACGGGGATGCCCGCCTTGTGGGCCTGGCGAATGGCGGGAATAACGGCCTGGCCATTGGTCGGCCAGATGATGATGGCATCGACCCGCTGTTGGATCAGATTATTGATCTGGCCAATCTGTCTTGCCACATCGCCGCCAGCATCAAGCACGACGATTTCGACATTCTCATTCGCTTCCGCCGCTGCCTCGAAAGCGCTTTCATAGGTGGTCTGGTAACTGTCGACGCCGACATTGTTCTGGGTAATGCCGATCCGATAGGGCCCCTCGGCATAAACGGTCGTGGTCGACATCATGACGATGGAAGCAGCGAGTGCGGTTTTCTTGAACATGGGGATTCTCCTGGCGTTTTCTAATATTTGTTCGTCAACCTGCGGACTGTGCAAGTCGGTTGAAGGAGCTTACGGCTGGGCCTGGATTCGGCACAACGCGACCATCAAGGAGAAATGACCAATCTGGTTATTTTTGTCCGCAACCCGCCGTGGGGCGAGCAGGCTTGCCGGACCGCCTACGCAAGGCGCCCCGCCTGTCGTCGACAGGCGGGGCGCCGTGATCACGCTCCCGGGCGAGCCCGGCTGGAACTTCAGGCCACCGGCGTCAGCCAGTTGTCGTCGAGCACCTGCTTGCCACGCACCAGGTCGAAGTAGAGCGACTGCACCTTCTCGGTGATCGGGCCGCGGCGACCCGCCCCGATGGTACGGCCGTCGAGTTCGCGGATCGGCAGCACCTCGGCGGCGGTGCCGGTGAAGAAGGCCTCGTCGGCGATGTAGATCTCGTCACGGGTGATCAGCTTCTCGCGCAGCTCGAGGCCGAGGTGCTCGGCCATGTGCAGCACGGTGTTGCGGGTGATGCCGTTGAGGCAGGAGGTCAGCATCGGCGTGTAGATGACGCCGTTCTTGACCACGAAGAGGTTCTCGCCGGACCCTTCGGCGGCATAGCCCTGGGGGTCGAGCAGCAGTGCCTCGTCGTAGCCGCCGCGCTGCGCCTCGGCCAGCGCCATCATCGAGTTGATGTACTGGCCGTTGGCCTTGGCCCGGGTCACGGAGATGTTGACGTGATGGCGGGTGAAGGAGGAGGTCTGCACCTTGATGCCCAGCTCGCGGGCCTCCGGCGCCATGTACGACGGCCACTCCCAGGCGGCGACGATCACATGGGTCCTGAGGTTGTCGGCACGCAGGCCCATGCCCTCGCTGCCGAAGAACACCATGGGGCGCAGGTAGGCCTCCTCGAGACCGTTCTCGCGCACCGCGGCACGCTGGGCCTCGTTGATCGTCTCCTTGTCGAACGGCATCTCCATGCCGAGGATCTTGGCGGAGTCGAACAGGCGCTCGGTGTGCTCCTTGAGCCGGAAGATGGCGGTGCCCCAGTCGGTGGCATAGGCGCGCACCCCCTCGAAGCAACCCATGCCGTAGTGCAGGGTATGGGTCAGCACGTGCACCTGGGCATCGCGCCAGGGAACCAGTTCGCCGTCGAACCAGATGAGACCGTCACGGTCAGCCATCGACATAATCTACGTCCTTTCGTCTTCTTTAGTCGTGTTGAATCAGAGCACCTGCCGGCGAAGCGGCACCGCATGGTGCCGCCTTCGGGACGGGATCATTGCGGGTCGTCCTGCGGCTCGAGCAGTCGCTGCCAGAGTTCGATGACGGCCTGACGGTGCGCATGGAAATCCGCATTCCGGCCGCGCCCCGCCTCGCGGGTCAGCGAGGCCCGGTGAGCCGCACTGCGATAGGCGAGATAGGCGTCTCGCAGGCGCTGGCAGTCGCGCCCCGGCAGGCGGCCGGTCGCTTCCAAGGTCTCCAGAATACGAATATTGTCGCTCCACGCCAATAGATCGGGCGTGTCGCCGGCCATGGAGAGCACCGCATACTGGCAGAGGAACTCGATGTCGACCATGCCGCCGGGGTCGTGCTTGAGGTCGAAGTCCTCGCCTTCGCTCTTGCTGGCCAGGTGCTCGCGCATCTTGTGACGCATCTTCACCACCTCGTCGCGCAGGGTCTCGAGGTCACGCGGGCGTCCTAGGATCTCGCTGCGGATGGCCTGGAACCGCTCGGCCAGCCGCTCATGGCCGGCCACTACCCGGGCCCGCACCAGCGCCTGGTGCTCCCAGGTCCAGGCCTGGTCGCGCTGATAGTCGGCGAAGGCGTCGAGCGAACTGACCAGCAGCCCCGAATTGCCCGAGGGGCGCAGGCGCATGTCCACCTCGTAGAGCGAGCCGGCCGGGGTCACCGCGGTGAGCAGGTGGATGATCCGCTGGCCCAGGCGGGTGAAGAAGACGGCGTTGTCCAGCGGCCGCTCGCCATCGGTGCTGCCCTGGGGCGCGCCGTCGTGAACGAACACCAGGTCCAGGTCGGAGCCATAGCCGAGCTCGATGCCACCGAGCTTGCCATAGCCGACGATCAGGAACTCCGGTTCGACACCGGCCCGCTCGCCGTTGCTACGCTGCGGGAAGCCGTGCTTGCGGGTGAGGTGCTTCCAGGCCATGGCCAGCACCGCCTCGAGGATCACCTCGGCGATGTAGGTGAGGTAGTCGCTGACCTTCATCAGGTGGCGGGTGCCGACGATGTCCGAGGCCGCCACGTGCAACACCTGGGCGTGCTTGAACACCCGCAGCGCCTCGAGCTGGGCCTCCTCGTCGTCCTCGGGCAGCCGCCCCAGCGCCTGGCGCAGCTCGTCGGAGAGCCGCGCCTTGTCGGCCGGGGTATAGAGGGTGTCGGGGGTCAGCAGTTCGTCGAGCAGGATGGGATAGCGGGCGAGCTGCTCGGCGATCCAGGGGCTGGCACCACACAGTCGCATCAGGTGTCCCAGCGCCTCGGGGTTCTCGCGCAGCAACGCCAGGTAGGCGGTGCGCCGCAGCACCGCCTCGATCAGCGGCAGCACCCGTTCCAGGGCGGTATCCGGCAGTTCGCTGGCCGCCACGGCATCGAGCAGCAGGGGCATCAGGGCATCGAGGCGCTCGTAGCCGATGCGCTGCATGGTCTGGACCTGGCGGGAGTGGCGCAGGGAGTGCAGCCGCCGGGCGGCGGTGAGCGGGTCACCGAACCCGGCGTCACCCAGCAGCGCCTGGACCTCGTCCTCCTCCAGTTCGCCGCGCCAGAGCGCGCGCCACCCCTCGAGGCTGACCGCCACCTCACCGCCATCACCGGGCTCTTCCACCTCCCCTTCCGGATCGGCGATCACCGCGTCGAAGTGCTGGCGGACCCGGGCGCGCACCTCGTCGAGACGGGCCATCACCGCCGGCCAGTCGGCCATGTCCAGGGCCAGCGCCACACGCTCTCGGTCCAGGCCGTCGTCGGGCAGGCGCTGGGTCTGGCGATCCTCGAGTGCCTGGAGGATGTGCTCCAGGTCGCGCAGGAAGGCGTAGTCGGGCAGCAGCTCCTCGACCACCTCCTGCGGCAGCAGGCCGAGTTCGGGCAAACGCTCCAGGGCAAGCTTCAGCGAGGTCACCTGCAGTTCGGTGTCGCGCCCGCCGCGGATCAGCTGGAAGGCCTGGACCACGAACTCCACCTCGCGAATGCCGCCGGGGCCCAGCTTGATGTCGTTCTGCATCCCCTTCCGGCGTACCTCGCGATTGATCAGCGCCTTGAGCTCGCGCAGCGACTCGATGGCGCCGAAGTCCAGGTAGCGGCGGTAGACGAAGGGGCGCAGGCCGGCCAGCAGCTCGGCCCCAGCCTCGCGATCACCGGCGACGGGGCGCGCCTTGAGCATGGCATAGCGCTCCCACTCGCGGCCCTGGTCCTGATAGTAGCCGGCCAGCGACGAGAAGCTGCCCACCAGGGGACCGCCGTCACCCAGCGGGCGCAGGCGCATGTCGACGCGGAAGGCGAAGCCGTCGGCGGTCACCGGATCGAGCGCGGTGATCAGCTTCTGGCCCAGCTTGGTGAAGTACTCCTGGTGTTCGAGAGACTTGCGGCCGCCCTCGGTCTCGCCCTTCTCGGGAAAGGCGAAGATCAGGTCGATATCGGAGGAGAGGTTGAGCTCCCCGGCCCCCAGCTTGCCCATGCCGAGCACCACCAGGCGCTGCTCGGCGCCGTCGCGGCGGGGCGCGGGGCGCCCCCAGCGGGGCTCGAGATAACGCTCGAGCCAGCCCAGGGCGCCTTCCAGGCAGGTCTCGGCGAGCCGCGAGACCGCCTCGGCCGTGGCCCACATGTCGATGCCCGGCGGACGGGTCAGGTCGCGCCACACGATGCCCAGCATCCGCGCGCGCCGGAAGCGGCGCAGGGCGGCCTGCAAGGCCGGCTCGTCCTCGGCGGTCTCGAGCCGTTCGCCGAGCCACTCACGCAGGGTCTCGGCATCGGGCGCGACCTCCAGCTCGCCGCTGGCGTCCAGGTGGAGCAGCCAATCGGGATGACGCACCAGGGTCTCGGCGACGAAAGCGGAGATGGCCAGCACCCGGGCCAGCTGCATGCGCCGGGACGCCGAGAGCGCCAGCCAGTCCTCCAGCGGCGAATCGCCGTCGCTCATGCCGGCCAGGTTGTCGGCCTGCTCGAGCGACGCCGCCAGGCGCTCGCGGGCATGTTGCAGCGGCACCCGGAGGGGGTCGGGGATATCGGTCAGCGGCAGGAAGTCGTCGGGAAGGGCCATGGGCATCTCGCATCCGGGTGGACGAATGCTCCCAGCATAGCGAAGCCGGGCGCCGCCCGGCACCCGGGGTGTGGAAAGAGTCGCGAATCAGCCGAGGAATTTCTGCCAGGCCAGCAGCCCCCAGGTCAGGCCGGCGACGACCAGCGACAGCATCACCGCCGCGGAGCCGATGTCCTTGGCGCGACCGGAGAGCTCGTGGTGCTCGGTGCCGATGCGGTCCACCACGTTCTCGATGGCGCTGTTGAGCAGCTCCACGATCAGCACCAGCAGGCAGCTGCCCACCAGCAGGATCCACTCCACCGCCCCCTGGCCGATCCAGACGGCAAGCGGCAGCAGCAGCCCTCCGACGAGCAGCTCCTGGCGGAAGGCGGTCTCGTGGCGGAAGGCGGCCCGCAGTCCCCTGAGTGAATAGTCGGTGGCGCTGATGAGGTGGCGCCAGCCGGTGTGTCCGGGTTTCATGACGAGGTCCCTGTCAGTTCTCGTTGATCATCCGCTCGAGATCCTCGGCCAGCGGATCGAGCACCTGGGCCCAGTTGAGCCAGGGGGTGCTCGAGGTGCCGTTGACCATCACGGTGAACACGCCCCAGCGGCCGGTTCGGGTGCGGAAGTAGCCGCCCAGCGAGCGCACCGCCACCGGCTGGTTGAGGGTGCCGGTCTTGAGCATGACATGGTGCTGGAAGGTCGTGGAACCGCGGCGCATGAAGCGCATCACCCCATTGCCCGGCGACTGGAAGCTGGCCACGAAGCTGGGGAAGAGTGCCGGGCGATGGAACATGCTCTCCAGCAGGGTGTTCCCCCCCCGCGCCGACGTCCGGTTCTCCGGGGTCAGCCCGCTGCCGCTGCGCAGGGTGAGCGGGCCGTGGTCGGGAATGCCGGCCACGAAGTGCTCGATGGCCTGCGCCCCCAGGATCAGGTCGGCCCGGGGCGTCTCCACCAGGTTGAGGGCGAGCTGGTCGGCCATGAAGTTGTTGGAGTGGTGCATGGTGCGCAGCAGCAGCTCCTGGAGCGGCAGGCCCTCCACCTCGGCGAGCCGCCGCGCCGTGGCCGGCGGTTCGGCGATGCTGGTCGTGGCCCCCTTGCGCACCCTGACGCCGGCCTGCTCGAGCATGGCTAGCAGGGTGCGGGCGGTCTGCAGCGCCGGGTCCGAACTGGCGCGGTAGATATCCCGCGGGGTGGCGTTGAGCGAGATCTGGCCGCTCACCACCATGACGTCGCCTTCGCTGCGCAGGACACGCTCGGCGTTGAGCCGGGTGCCGCTGTCGTCGGCCCGGGTCGCGACCCGGTTGTCGATGCCGACGATCGCCGCCTGACTGTCACAGCTGGTGACCCGTGCCGGCTCGCCGGCGGCGGGGCCCGGGGCCACGGTGACGCACCAGCTGCCATGGTTCACCCCCGCCGAGGAGAGCAGTGCACTGTAGGCGTTGGCCACCCGGGAGTGGGCCTGGCAGCGGTCGGTGGTGATGCATTCCACGGGGCCGAACCGCCACTGACTGACCACCAGCTGGCCGTCGACTTCACGAACCCCGCCCTGCTGCAGCCGCCGGGTGAGCCGCCACAGGTCCTCGGTGGAGAGCGCCGGGTCACCGCCGCCGTCGAGCAGCAGGTCACCGTGCAAGACGCCGTTCGCGTCGAGCTCGGCATCACTGACCAGGCGCGTGGTGAAGCGGTGCTGGGGGCCCCAGCGGTCCAGTGCCGCCGCCGCCAGGTAGGCCTTGGTCACCGAGGCCGGCGAGAGCTGGCGCTGCGGCTCGATGGCGCCGAGCACTTCACGGCTGTCGAGCAGCCGGGCCTCGGCACCGATCAGGAACCCCCGCTCCCCCAGCTCGGCCAGGCGCGCGAATCCCTCGGCCTGCACCAGCGGCGACACTAGCAGCAAGCAAAGCAATGGAAGCGAGATCAATCGTTGGAGCATGGCGGCCGGGTCATCATCATCGAGAAAGGCAAGTGGAATGGCGACGTGCGCCGCCATGGAGCCTCAGCTTAATGGGCCGAGACCGAGGAGAAAACCTGGATCACCACCACGCCGCCAACGATCATGGCGAGCCCCAGCAGGGCCGGCGGGTCCGGTCGCTCGCCGTAGACCACCTGCCCCACCAGGGTGATCAGCACGATGCCCAGCCCCGCCCAGAAGGCATAGGCGATACCCACCGGCACACTGCGCAGCACCAGGGCGAGCAGATAGAAGGCCAGGCCGTAACCGACCACCACGGTGACGCTGGGCCACAGGCGGGTGAAGCCATCCGACGCCTTGAGCGCGCTGGTGGCGATCACCTCGGCGATGATCGCCAGGGCCAGGTAGACGAACGCCATCACTCCCCCTCCCCGGCCGGCCGGACCGGGCCGGCCGGCACCAGGACGGCGTCAGGGGGCAGCCCGACCACCAGCCGCCAGAGGGGCTGGCCGCTGGCATGGTACTTCTGCTCGAAGGGCGTGAGGTATTCGACGGGCAACCGGCCGGCTGCAGCGGGTACGTAGGGTTCCACCGCCGCCGTCACGCCGGCCGCCAGCTCCAGCGCCAGGGCAAACTCCTCCACGTAGAGCTTCCAGTTGGAGCGCAGCTCGAGTCGCCCCCCCAGCGCCAGGATGGCCGGGAACACCGGGTGACCGTGCCAGCGCATCTTGAGATGGGCCGCCTTGGGATAAGGGTTGGGGTAGAGCAGATAGTGGCGCACCGGCTGCCAGCCGGCTGCCAGCGCCAGGCGCCAGAAATCCACCAGATCGGCACGCACCAGCAGGGCGTTGTCGGGGAGCGGTCCATGGTCCCGGGAGAGACGGGCGGCACTGCGATCGACCCCGATCACCGCATGGTCGGCAAAGCGCTCGGCCAGCCGCCGGGTCGAGAGGCCGACGCCGCAGCCGGCATCGAGGATCAGCGGCATATCGCCGCGAGTTTCTCGCCAGCAACGGGCCCTCGTGAAGGCGTCACGGGTATGCTCGGCCACCGGCTTGCGCAACGGGTGGGCGAGCGAGCGCATCACGCGCCGCGACAGGTCCTCATGGGGACCAGGCTGGTTGGAGACAATCGCACGGGAGGGAGCTTGCATGACGAACGACCCGAGACGGCTTGGAGGAGGGCCATTCTAGCAGCCTGTCGAGGGCGGCGCTGATACCCAGCCAAACGAAAAAACGGCGCCGCCGGGGAGGTGCGCCCACGGCCAGCTCACATGACTCGAACCGCCGTTTGATGACGACCGGGACGGCGGCCATCATCAAACACTCGTTTCTGCACACCCCCTTCAAACCCCGCTGGCCGCGGCATGACGCCGTGCCGGGCCGAGTGCTATGATCCATGGCCTGATACACACGATCGGCTCGTAGACATCAACAGCACAACGAGGAACCCGGCTTGTCACATTTACCGGTGATCGTCGGCATGGGCGGCGTGAATCCCGCCGGCAGAACCTCGGGCCACCAGGCGTTTCGCCGCACCGTGCTCGGCGCCCTGCCCGATGACGACCAGGCCCAGACCCTGCTGGGCCTGGCGGCAATGATGCGACTGGCCAGCGGTCAGGACGATGGCGGCTGGCGGGACGCCGAAGGCCACTCCCTCGAGGCCGCCGCCATCGTCGAGCAGGCCCGCCAGCGGGTGCTCGACCACACCCTGATCCGGCGCATCGAGGATCCCCGCTTCAACGACGAGGGCCTGCCCGCCAACCGCCGGGCGAGCCTCGCCCTGGACACGCCGCTGACCTTCCGGATCCGCCGTCGCCAGTTGCCGGATGACCTGCCGCCCACCTGGCAGGTGCACGGGATCGACCGCCACACCCTCGAGGTCACCGTGCCCGCCGGGCAGATGGACGTGATGCTGCCCGAGACCCGCCAGGCCCAGGTGCGCGCCGCCGGCCAGTTGCCCACCGGCTTCGAGCCCAGCCGCTTCTACCGCAGCGTGCACCACCCTCGCGGGCTCTCCATGACGATCTTCGCCGCCAGCGACTGCCTGGGGGCTAGCGGCCTGGAATGGGACGAGCTGCGTGACCGCCTCGACCCCGACGAGGTGGCGGTGTATGCCGGCAACTCCATCGGCCAGCTCGACGACGAGGGCTGGGGCGGGCTGCTCAAGAGCTTCGTCTCCGGCAACCGGGCCACCTCCAAGCAGATGCCGCTGGGCTATGGCCAGATGCCCGCCGACTTCCTCAATGCCTATGTGCTGGGCAGCGTGGGCGGTACCGGCGCGATGCTCGGTGCCTGTGCCAGCTTCCTCTACAACCTGCGGCTCGGCGTGGAGGATATCCGCGCCGGCCGGCGCCGGGTGGTGATGGTGGGCACCGCCGATGCCCCGGTCACCCCCGAGATCATCGAGGGCTTCCGGGCCATGGGCGCCCTGGCCGACGACGACAGCCTCAGGGCACTGGACGCCCTGGAGCTGCTCACCGATGCCGACTACCAGAAGGCCTGTCGGCCCTTTGCCCGCAACTGCGGCTTCACCATCGCCGAGTCCAGCCAGTTCATCATGCTGATGGACGATGCCCTGGCCCTGGAGACCGGCGCCGAGATCCTCGGCAGCGTGCCGGCGGTATTCGTCAATGCCGACGGCTGGAAGCGCTCCATCTCGGCCCCCGGCATCGGCAACTACATCACCCTGGGCAAGGCCGCTGCGCTCGTGCGTGACATGCTCGGCGAGGCGGCGCTCCGCGAGCGCAGCTTCCTCCACGCCCATGGCACCAGCACGCCCAAGAACCGGGTGACCGAGTCCCATGTCTTCGACCTGGTCGCCCGCGCCTACGGCATCGAGGCCTGGCCTGTGGTGGCGGTCAAGGCCTTCGTCGGTCACTCCCAGGGCAGCGCCGCCGGCGACCAGCTCGCCAGCGCCCTGGGCAGCTTCGCCCACGCCCTGCTGCCGGGCATCCCGACCCTGGACGCGGTGGCCGACGACGTCTACGCCGAGCGGCTGCGCTTCTCGAGCACACCGCTCCCCTTCGCCGCCGACGCCGCCTTCATCAATGCCAAGGGCTTCGGCGGTAACAACGCCACCGGGGTGGTGCTCTCGCCCGGGGTCACCGAACGGTTGCTGATGCAGCGTCACGGGAAGGGCGCCGTGGCCGCCTGGCAGGCTCGCCGCGAGGCCACCCGAGCGGCCGCCGCCGCCTACCTGCAGCAGGCCGACCGTGGCCACTTCCAGGCCCGCTACCGCTTCGGCGAGGGCGTGCTGGAAGGACCGGAACTCGAGGTCAGCGACCGGAGCATCCGCATCCCCGGCTATGCCCGGCCGGTATCGCTGGTGGTGGACAACCCCTTTGGACGACTCGAGGATGGAGAGCACGGATGAACATCGCGGTCTACCCCGGTACCTTCGATCCCATCACCAACGGCCACTTCGACCTGATCGAGCGCGCCTCGCGGCTGTTCGACAAGGTGGTGGTGGCGATCGCCGACAGCCGCGACAAGGGGCCGACCCTGGATCTCGACACCCGCATCGCCCTGGCCCGGGAGGTGGTGGCGCATCTCGACAACGTCGAGGTGATCGGCTTCGCCGGCCTGCTCACCGAGCTGATGAAACAGCAGCGGGCGCGCATCATCCTGCGCGGCCTGCGCGCCGTGTCGGACTTCGAGTACGAGCTGCAGCTGGCCAACATGAATCGTGCCCAGATGCCCGAACTGGAAAGCGTCTTTCTCACTCCGGCGGTAGAGAACTCCTATATCTCCTCCACCATCGTGCGCGAGATCGCCAAGCTCGGCGGCGACATCAGCAAGCTGGTGCATCCCAGGGTCGCCGAAACGCTGGGCAGCCAGTACAATGCTTGACTAGATTACTCGGACAAGCGCTGCCCTGCGTGAGGTACCCCCCATGGCCCTGATGATCACCGACGAGTGCATCAACTGTGACGTCTGCGAACCCGAATGCCCCAATGGCGCCATCTCGCCGGGGGAAGAGATCTACGTCATCGACCCCAACCTGTGCACCGAGTGCGTCGGCCACTACGACGAGCCCCAGTGCCAGCAGGTCTGCCCGGTGGACTGCATCCCGCTCGACCCGGCCCACGAGGAGAGCCGCGACGAACTGATGGAGAAGTACCACATCATCACCGCGGCCTGATTCGCTCCGCACGCGCCAGATACCCATACACATCGCCATCGCCCCGCTAACCAGGCGGGGCGATGGCGTTCCAGGGGCCGTGGGCCGCGCTCTCCTGCGACTAGCCGCCTCTACAGCTCGTCGGCGCGCCGGCTGACGGTACACCCCAGGCAGCGCCGGAAGGTGGCCTCCGCCGGCGTCTTGATCAGCGCTTCCGCTGCGGCATCCACGTTCCCCCCCAACGCCGAGAACGGCAGCGAGACCAGGAACACCGCCGTGCCCCCCAGGGTCGCCACGAACAGCAACGGCCGGGCGAGCAGCGCATCCGCCACCATGGCGCCACCGCTGGGTTGCGCCTCCAGCCGCTGCTGCGCCTGGGACAGCGCCGGCGTGCTCCCCAGAATCGAGACCAGGGCCAGCACGCTCGCCATCAGAATCCTGCGTTTCATGATCATTCCCTCCGTCCCCTGCCGTCGTCGACACCCGTTTTCATGACCCGACGCATGCCACGGCATTAAACATGCTTAACTTTCCGCCCGGACAAGGCTACAGTCTGTCACATTAACTTACATCAAGGGTAGACGCCTGTCGGCGGTTGCCCACCCCCACGGGCCACCGGCCCGCCCATCCATGCAAAGGAGCGCATGATGAAGCGTCTGATCGCCACCGCCGCCCTGGCCACTCTCGTCGCCAGCCCCGCCTTCGCCCAGAGCCCGTTCTACAACCCCGACGCGGGCCCCTACCTGGGAGCCGGTATCGGGCATGCGAAGCTGGATAATGACACCCTGGACCTGCTGGACGACATCGGTGCCAGCACCGATGACACCGACGTCAGCTTCAAGCTGTTTGCCGGCTACCAATTCAACCCTTACTTCGCCGTGGAAGCCAGCTATGTGGACTTCGGCGACTTCACTGCCAGTGGCTCCGAAGGGGGCGACAGCGCCAGCCTGAAGCTCGGCTTTGACGGCTTCACTGCAGCCCTGGTGGGTAAATTACCCATCCAGAGCGGGTTCAGCCTCTTCGGCAAACTGGGTATGATCGCCTGGGATGCGGACCTTGATTTCAACGCGACGATTCAAGGCCAGTCTTTCCAAGGGAGCGGAGGGGAGGATGGCACCGATCTCTTCTACGGTATCGGTACCGAGTATGTGATCAACCAGATCATCATGCGCGCCGAGTTCGAACGCTACGATATCAGCGAAAGCGGTGAGGACTTCGAGATCGACATGTTCTCCGGCAGCATCGGCTACCGTTTCTGACTGCCCCACCCTGATACCCGACATCCCCGCTTCGGCGGGGCTGTTGCGTTGTGGCCTCTCGCCCGCCATGCTGCGCGGTTTCACCGTCAGCGGAAGTCGCCGTGTCATCGCCTCCTGCCACCCCCGACGTCTCCCCCCGGCGCATCTGGTCGCTCGCCTGGCCGATCATCCTGTCGAACGTCACCGTGCCGCTGCTGGGGCTGGTGGACACCGCCGTGGTGGGCCACCTGCCGGATTCGCGCTACCTGGCCGCGGTGACCTTGGGCGCCACCCTGTTCAGCTTCCTCTACTGGGGCTTCGGCTTCCTGCGCACACACCCGCGCACATATATTTGACCCCCGCACCCGCATACAATAATATTTGACATATTATTATATGCGGAATGATAAATGACCACCGAACTAGTAGCACCAGACGAGTATAGTTCCAACGCTAGAATTGTTTACATCGAACGACTGTACCGCCTCGACGTCGAGCTATTCGTCCCCTCAAAGGACAGTGGTGATGTCACTGTAGAGTGGACGAATCACAACTACTACACATCCGGCAGCTATGGCACACATGATCTCACGACCGATAGGCTTGTCGAAGGGTACCCAATTCTTTACAAGTCTGACGGTACTCCATGGAACTTAGCTAACCTGTATTTGTATGAGTGGTGGCAAAGTGAAGCTGACTACGACGAGGTGAGCACTTCAACAATCGTTCGGAAAGCAAAGAATCTACTTGGTTACCTAAGGTGGATTGAGCACCTTCAGTGCCAAGGACATGATGTAGAGGAGTTCTATGCCCCTGAACGCAGCAGACCGCGCAACCGCATCACATATATGTACAAAAGTCACCTTCAACAACTGTTTGAGACTTATCGCAACAACGAACGGATAAACTCGCTAAGCACCGTCAAGGGCAAAGCAGGTGAAGTAGCACAGTTCTACACCTTCTTAAATCATTACAAGCTTCACCCAGATGGGAAGCCAATTGAAGGTATTTTCTATAAGCCACTGAAGGGCACGAAGCTGACGAACTACGGCATACGACATATCTACTATACTGACCTGCATTTCAAAATGAGGCCCTCAGAAAATGAACGAAATCGTAGCGACCTTATTTGGGGTGAGGAAGGTGGAGTACGGCCACTGAGCGAACGAGACGCTCAATTTGTGCTTTGGGCACTTGATAACACTGATGACAGACAACAGCAACTCATGCACTGGCTCGCCATATTTACTGGAGCCCGCAAACAAACCATCTGCACGTTACACGCACATGCCATTCAGCAAGCTTGGAAGACATACAAAGATCAAAACTTTGCCTACATACCTGTAGGCCCTGGAACAGGCGTGGACACAAAGAAGAGCGTCAAATACGACATGATGGTACCCATCGCATTACTTGAAGCCATTTACCAATGGGTCACTTACTCACCAGTCTACAAACACCGAGCACTTAACTCGTTTTATGGGGACTCTGATGCCAACTATTGCTTTTTAACCAAACAGAGCAAACCCTACTACGTAGCTCGACGACACAGAATTGCTATGGACGACCCAGATATTTCACGGACCTTGGTACTTTCTGATAGGTCGAAAAAAGCCGGCAAGGCTACGGGAGATCGGATCAATGCCTTTGATCGAGAGACTCTAATACCTTGGATCGAAGATAACTTCGAACAGCTTGTAAAGAGATGGATCGAGGAGCACAAGAACGACCCTTACTTTGACAGGAAGGCAGTCAGAAAGCCCTTTTACGAAAAATTCGGCTTTCACGACCTGCGGGCTACTTTTGGCATGCGCTTTGTAAGAAACTGGGAGCGTAAACACGGAAACATAGATGGCTGCAAAACAGCACTGGTGAAACTAATGGGACATTCCCCAAACGGCAATACAACTGACATCTACCTCAACTATGACGAGATTAATGCAACCCTTAAGGCCAAGAATGAGCAGATAGCTCAAGCCATGTATCCGCATAATTTTGACTGGGAGATGTTCGATGCCTAACGAGGTGTTCTATGACATCGCCTGCGAAGACGACGCTTTGGGAAATCGCATAAACCCGTCAACGCTTTCACTCTTTGAACTGGGCCGCGTAAGAATAGTCGCCAAGCCATCCAAAGAACGCATTCGAAGGGTTTTTATTGGTGCATACCTATTCCCTGACAGACGAAAGGATTCCGACTTCACTGCTAACCAAAACGACCAAAAACTCTATGACTCCTACGAAATCAATCACAGCTCCATCCGTAAGGATCGAGCAAGTTTTCTTGTTGAGTTAATTGAGCAGTATCTCGACGGGGAGATTTCATTTAACAAATTGGACTGTATGTCCATAGTATTGAAGTGGATCGATCATCAATCAGGGCAGAACTACATTTTCACCGACAAAGATTCCATGCTAAAAATGTATTCTGACTACTCAGAATATTTATGGCATCGAGTGAGATTGTCCAGCGCCGATACCACTGCACCGAAATTAAAACGAACTACAGCCATCCACTATCAAAACGCTTGTGCGAGGTTAGTAAGCACATCAATTCCAAGGCTGACATGGACTGAAGTAAAAAAAACTGCCATTCAAATCACTCAACGCAAGGGAGAAGATCAATTCCATGTCATTGAAGATCCGTCTCATGCACATGATATCGCAGCCATACACCGATACTTATTTCTTCAGATCTTCGATTTCTTAATCAACAAAAAGCCCTTCCCACTGGTAATCCCTGCAGAAGAGACGCTAAAGATCAGCAAGCAAATTTTTGTCAGCGAGACGACGCACAATGTGCACAATCTTGCTGATACGTTAACCAAAAGAAAATCAGGGAAGAGCTGGAATCTAATCATCGACACAAACGGAAAAATTAATGACTGGGAGGTGATTTGCAGCAAGATGGATGAGGCGTGCCTTCGTTGGAAAGATCGCAAGATTGTAACGAATAACTTTAAGACACTACAAGAAAGAAATGCCTGCCACCAAGTAACCAAAGGAGTGAGAAAGCAGCTATTTAATCTAGCTATCCATCACTTTTGGCATGCGCTACTCCATGACAGCGGAGCGAACCCTATAACACTTGAATTCGCGCCTCTTATCAAGTCACAACAGATGAGCCGCGAGGGCAAATACCGCGTGATGTCAGTGAAAGACAGGGCTAATAAAGAGTACCCTATCAAAATGACCCCTAAGTTCGCGCCTTACTGGGACAAAATGCTAGAACTTAGCAAAGCCGCTTTCGGGGATACCACTAATTTTGTAGGCATCCACTGTGTCCCTGGCGACAAGCCTGACTACCCAGGAGATGACTCACTTCAGAACCCAAGAAAAACCATCTGGGCAGAACACTACGGTTGGGTTAGACCAAAAGACTGGAGAAAGTATTCAACCCACACCCACCTAACAGAAACGGGTGACATTACTCTGTCAGCCCAACAACACAATCACACTGAAGAGACAGCCACTAAACACTATATTGCAGTGGAGAACGGGCGAGCAGTCGCCGAAATGAACAAGTTCTTCACAGGACTATCTCGAAAGGTTGGGCTTTATGTAGGGAAAAAAATTCCCGTTGAAGTAGTAGACTCGGACACCCCCGCAGGCACCACAGGTCGCTGCCAGTCCCAAGGATCTGAAGCCCAAAAGAAAGAAGGCTTCACTGATGTCGCGCAGGACCCTCGCTGCACTGCGATGTTGACATGCTTCTTCTGTAAATATTATGCAATACAAGCCTCAGTAGATGACATAGTCCTCCTACTATCGATCCGTGAATGGCTCCCGATACACAGCCGAAGGATGTCACGAAACATGGATGAGCACTTGGAAAAATATGAGCCTCTCGTCGCTCGCATAGACGATATCATAGCCGACTTTGCTAGCCGCTCCGAACACTATGAGGAGATCGTAAGCGAGGCGAATCAACAGATTGAATACGGCAACCTTAACCCTTACTGGGGCTCGAAAATAGATGCTTTAGAAGCTGCTGGCGTGATCTTGGAGTCTCAGATATGAAATGGAGATCCAGATTCGTACAGGGTGGTGCTACTGTCGAAATGTCTCCCTCAACCTATGTAGAAGAAGGTGGGGAAATTAAATTCCCTGACGACACTTTTGTAATATCACGCGACAAAGAGGGTAACCCACTTTCTCGCTACGGTGATGACATCTGGGATTTAACCCCTTACGCAGTCAAAACCGTTAAGCTCGACTTTTACGTCGTATTTGACTTGAAAAAGCACGAGAAGAAAAACCCTCTGATGCACAAAATTGCTAATGAGATGAAGCAATTGATGTGGCTTTTTATGTGGGAGCCTTTCCATAACAGTGGGCTAAGCTATAAACCTGGAACACTCAGAAACTACCTTGGCGCGTTAAGAGGCGTTGCCGAAATAGCTTACGGTGAACATAGAAGTCTACAGAATATCCATGAAAGCCCAATTGCTTTTCATAAGGTATTCTCAAGTATCGAAGTGGCCGGATCAACTCGTACAGTGGCTCGCCAACTCAACACATGGGCTAATACCGTTAGCTTCATATCCCAGCGCTACAATCTTGAGCTACCACAACTGTTTGAGCTGAAAAATCTGCGCAGAATTCATGAAAGCATACCCAAGCGGAGTAAAGGGCATTCACAGACGAGAACCCCACTTATCCCAGCCCGCCTCTATGCACAGTTGCTATCAGACTCACAGAAGATGGTTAACGATTTTCTAGAGGTAAGCGATAAGTTACTCGAAATGATGGCGCGCTATCAGGAAGAACCGTCCTTTTGGATCGTTCCTACCCATACAATTCTAGAGAGTGGCAACCCTTACACAAACTGGAGGACAGCGACGTTTTACAGGCGCTGGAAAGACCGCTTCGGCTCAGCATCCGCACCTGCATCCACCGAGTTTAAATGGACTACCCCAGAAGAGGCTGTCACGGAGTACGGACTGACTGAGTATTTCGAGAAGCACCCTATTTCTACCGCGCACGCTCATGGCAGCAACACTTACAGCTGGGTCGGGTTATCTGCCTTGCTATCAGCTATACAAACGGGCGCACGCACCCTCATATTCGCATATACAGGGCAGCGCCTTCACGAAAACAGGGTCTTGACCTTTGGCTGTCTCAGCTCGATGACGATCAAGGATTTAGGAGAGTTCCCTTTGATCATGGGTCGCACATCAAAAATGACAAATAACAACTACAGTGAAGAACTTTTGCCATGGGCCACATCCAAAGAGGCCATTCCTGCGATCAAAGCTGCCGAAAAGATCGCGAAGTTCGCTGTCACTTCAATACATCGCCGAAATATAGACGAGCTAGATGACTCTGCAATCCCACTCTTCATCGGGCTTGTACCAGACAAACAGAGCTCTGCTCACTTTAATTTACCCGTCAGTGGCTACTTGGAATCAGCTGAAGGAAGGGCAAACTTTCTTAAAACCGCCAACTTAGATCAGAGCGTCTATGTAACAAGTGAAGCAGACATGAAGGAGCTGTGCGATTTTGACGTCTACCGAAACTGGCGCAACGACAGAAAGGTTAAGAAAGGCAAGGTATGGCCTTTCTCCAGCCACCAGTTCAGACGCGCGACAGCCGTTTATAGTGCGCGCTCGGGCATCGTTAGCCTACCGAGCCTTAAATTCCAATTCAAGCACCTGCACATAGCGATGACAATGGTGTATCGAGAGAACGCTCTTTTCGCAAAAAACATCCTCGCTGAAACCCCAGATCCTGGTACTCACGCAATCATCTCTGACTTCATGGCTGAGATTAATATGATCATGGCCACAGGGTTTAAATCGCACATTGTGGATAGCAAGGACTCCCTCACAGGAGGTGCAGGCGCGCGTTTCCAGCAGATGAAAGCATCCGTCTACCCCAAATATTGGGACTCAGAAGAGGAACTGGCTAAGGCAATCAATAATGGCACCATGCGCTGGGAGCAGGTGCCAACGGGCGGATGCATGAAGATTCATACATGCAAACACAAAGGGATTGATGATGTACTTCCATGTCGCTCAGGATGCGCTGATTCTGTAATGGGGGGCGAGGATGGTCTCGGCGTAGAAACGGGCAACTTTCTGAAGATATACAAGGATGATATCGCCGTCAGCCTCGACTTTGTGGATAACAAACATCCTTCAGCAAGATTTATTCAACAGGAAATTGACGCAATAGAAGAGCAACTGTGCCAACAGCGAGAGGTGCCAAATGAGACATAAGGAATATTGGGACGCTCTGGCGCGACTCAAAAAGAACGAACCCATTCATCTACCGAAAGGGGCGAAGATCAACAAACAAAACGTCGCCCTAGAGGCAGGTAAAGCTAACGCAAGCTCGATCCGTAAAGGCCGTGACTTTGACGAGCTTATCGTTGCTATAGAAGCCGCAAAGAAGCCATCTAAACAGCGCACCCAGAACAACAGAGTAAATACACTTGTAGACGAGAAACAGAAAATGCAAGACATGCTGGACATCGCACACGCCAAATATCTAGCATCGCTCCACGCACTCTTCAAAGCAGGAGAGTATACCGTCAAAAGACCACCCAGCGAGGTTGTCAAGTTTCCAGAGAGAGACAGTGCCGTGCGCCCCGTTATGGATAGGGAGAAGCCTTCAGAGCCCTCAAAGTGAGTTATCGTCAAATCTGGTGGATAATGATCAGGCCGCATTCCTGTCTGATTGATCGGCTACTTACTCCCCGTCCTGGAACTTGACGTTGCTGACGACCAGTTCCAGCTTCTGGAAGTGCTTGATGCGCCTCCAGCGCTTCTGAGCGCTCTGGATCTGCTTGAAGACCATCGACAGGGTCGTCGCCCGGGAACCGCAGTTCCGGCTGCGCTTGGTCTGTAGCCGGACCGTGGCGAAGGTCGACTCGATCGGGTTGGTGGTGCGGATATGCACCCAATGCTCTGCAGGGTAGTCGTAGAACGCCAGCAGCTCGTCCCGATCCTTGGCCAGGCACGTCATCGCCTTGGGGGACTTGGCCTCGAAGCGCTTCAGCGTGCGATCAAAGGCCTTGTGCGCATCAAAGCGGGTCTCGCATCCAGATGTCATGGAGGTCTGCCTTGACCTTGGGTTGCACTGATTTCGGCAACTTGTTCAGCACGTTAGCAATGGAATGGAGTCCTCCCCACCCTGCACCGGCGTCGTTGCGCCAAATTGGTGGGTGAGAGCATCACTTACCAACCTGAGGATGAGGAGAACTCTCCATGAACATTAGCCGGGTCGGCGTCGATATCGCAAAGTCCGTTTTTCATGTTCACGGTGTGGATCGTCATGATCAGGTCGCGTGGCGCGGCAAGTACTCCCGTGACAAGTGGCTCGATGCCATCATCAAGCGAGTGCCTGCCGGCGCCGAGATCGGCATGGAAGCCTGCGCGGCGTCTCATCACTGGGCTCGTCAACTGCAAGCGGAGGCTATCACGTCAAGCTGATCGCGGCTCAGTTCGTAGGTCATGGAGAGGCGCAGGGATCGTAGCACCTCATTGAGCTTGTCGCTGAAGCCGACGGCTGCCGCCGTAGCCGTAATGCCATCCACTTTCGCCAGGATCACAAGGCGCGTGGTGCGCTCCACCAGGATACCGACTGCAGAGCGGTTGTTGGCGCCAATGATGAGATCCCCCTCCCAGTGGCCAGGCATCAGGCGGTCTCCGAGAAAGCGATGCCTGCCATCGACGAGGTAGCGCATCTGCGCCACCCAACGCTTCAGACTGTAGTCCAGCGCCTTGGCCGTCGCCGAGCCGTTCGGCCCCTTCCCATAGTGAGCCAGCATCCAGCGATGCAGCGCGTCGGCGATGGGGCTCGCTCTGTTATCACTCAGTCGTGGGCGTTCTCCCGCGGCGTGATGCGCCTCGCGCTCCGCCTAGTAGAGATGACCGTTTTCGATGTCCAGCTAAGCCTCACCCCGCTGGGGTAGGCCCAGATACGATCTCATCTCGGATCAGCCCATATGCGCCTTTAGTATCACTTGACAGCGTCCTCTTCCTCACTCTAACTTGATGGATACAGAAATAGGTAGTCAATCGCGTAAGTTGTTGATTTTATCAGTCAGTGTATACACACTGCAAAGGAAAACACACCAAATGTCTTTGAATATCAGAGAGTTATTGAGTGGCCATGAAGTCATAGCGGCTCCAGGCGTTTACGACCTCATTTCCCTTCGGATCGCTGCTCAATGCGGCGCCAAGATCTTGTACATGACCGGCTACGGTACCGTTGGCTCTCACTTGGGGGTGCCAGACGCCGGAATAGCTTCGTATCGAGATATGCTGAGCCGTGTCCAAATAATGGCGCCCATGGCCGCCGAATTTGGCGTGCCGCTAATTGCAGATGGCGATACAGGTTATGGCGGGGTAATCAACGTCGCTCATACAGTGCGAGGCTATGAAGCCGCCGGAGCTAGCGCCATACAACTAGAGGACCAAACCTTTCCAAAAAAGTGTGGGCACACTCTAGGCAGATCGGTAATCCCAGCGGATGAAATGGCCACAAAAATTAAAGTCGCAGTCGATTCGCGAAAGGACGACGAATTTCTTGTGATCGCCAGGACAGATGCACGCACTACTTTGGGCTTAGATGAAGCTATAGAGAGGATGTCTCTATATGCCGAAGCAGGAGCAGATCTGCTTTTCCTCGAGTCCCCAGAGAGCGTTGAAGAGCTAGAGATAATCGGAAAATCTTTCAACAAACCCCTTGTTGCGAATATGGTTGAGGGTGGCCGCACCCCGTTGTTAGATACAGCTTCACTAGGAAAACTTGGGTTCAAGTTGGCCCTTTTCCCCGCAGTCGGTTTTTTAGCAGCAGGATATGCATTAGAAAAGGCGTATAAGGAGGTGATTTTGAATGGCAATTCCCCAGAAAAAACAGAACTTAGCTCTTTCGAAAAATTTAATTCACTCATGGGGTTCGAAGATGTCTGGGAGTTAGAAAAAAAGTACCAAGCCAAATAAACGAGGGTTAAACAATGGAATTTCTATACGCAAACAACAGAACAAAAATTTTACATCCAAGTCTGCGCTTTCCCGGCTATCACGAAGCACATTTTGTCGAGCCTCGCATGAGCGCTTAGCAAAATATCGCTGAATAATAATCAGCACAGCCTGCTCAATTGAAAACAAAGGAATTAACAATGGTCTCGCTCAATATCAACAAGCACAACCCATTTCGAGCTTCTAAAAGCCTTAACAACTTCGCCCGTTCGGCGATGCCCGGCATGGGAGGCATGAACGTGAAGAAGATGACTGTTTCAGTTGCACTGACGGCCGGTTTGGTTGCCTTTACATCCCCCGCTCTTGCAGAACGTACCCTTCGACTCTCTCTACAGGTGCCGACGACGCATCCGGTGGGCCAAAATATCGAGTTCTTCAAGGAGAAGATCGAGGATATCTCCGGCGGAGAGATCGAGCTACAAATTTATGATTCCGCCCAACTTTTCAAGGGTAGTCAGATTCCACAAGCGGTTAGTTCGGGCGCTATCGACATGGGCCTGGTGGCACTTGATGAGTTCGCCGGCACGGATCCGATCGCCGGCCTGTTCAGCGTTGCGTTCATGTTTCCAAGTTACGAAGTGCTCGCCCGGGCTGCCGATCCGTCGAGCCCGGTGCGCCAGGCGCTGGATGAGATGATCCTAGAAACGGGCGCTCGGGTCATGTGGTGGCAGGATTACGGTCCGGTCCAATTGCTCTCCAAGGATCGACCGATCGTTTCTCCGGAAGACATGAAGGACCAAAAGGTACGGGTCATAGGTAAGCCATCCGGCGACTTTGTCGAGGCTGTTGGCGCTGTTCCCGTCAAGATTAGCGGCTCAGAACAGTTCATGGCCTACCAGCGCGGAACGGTTGACGTTGGCATGACCGGCACCACCGCCATCAAGTCGCGGAAGCTCAATGAGGTGATGGACCACGTTACCATCACCAACCACGCCCAGATTGAGTTCCTTATCGTCCTGAATGATGAGGTGTGGCAATCCATGTCCGAGCAGGAACGGGAATGGATGACTGAGGCGGCGCGTGCCGCCGAGTTCAAGATGCGTGAGGAAACCAAGGAAGAAAACCTTGAGGCTCAGGAGTTCATCGCTGAAGAGACCGATATGGAGGTCACCACCCTCACGCCGGAACAGATCGACGTATGGCAGAAGGCTGCTGCCCCTGCCGTCGAGGCCTACATCGAGGCAGCCGGCGAGGAGGGACGGAAGCTTGTCGAAGCTGTCCGTGCCATGTACTAAGGGTCTTGCATCTTTATGAAACACACTAACCATACTGAAACGTCACTCAAGAGCGCCCCTGGTCGGGCGCTCCTCGCCGGTGTCGATAGTATAGCTGGAGGGGCCGCCTTCCTCGGCGATCTCTTCGTCGTCGCCATTGCCATCATGCTTTTTATGGAGGTTGTACTGCGTTATGTCTTCAACGCACCAACCGTCTGGACACAAGACGTTTCGATCACGTTCCAAGTCTGGTTCACATACCTCGGCATGGCATATGTGCTTCGACAGCGTCAGTTGATTCGCATCACGGCTATCTTGGTCTTTCTGGGGCCAAACGGTAGGCGAGTTATGGAGTTTTTTTCGCTTGTTATGATCTTGGCATTCAGCATTATGGCAGTGGTGATGGGTTGGGAAATTTTAGCCGACTCCATCCGCTTGGGACGTCGTCAGCCCTCAATGTTGGCAATGCCAAGTTGGGTCAACGAACTGCCGATGATGCTCGGCTTTGCTTTGTTGGCGGTGCAGGCGTTGGCAGAGCTGATCCGCCTGCCTTTCCAACCTGCCCCTGAGTTCTCCCCGGGCGGCGAGCATTCTGATGAGGAGGGAGTCTTATGACGCTGGTATTCGTCGTCCTGGCACTGCTGGTGCTGCTGTTCAGCGGTTTGCCGGTAGCCTTCTCACTGGCGGGACTTGGCACGTTGATGCTAATCGCCGAGGGGCTGCCGCTGGGCATGGTGGCCCAGAGCCTGAACGGAACAATAGACAATTTTATCCTGCTGTCCGTGCCCTTGTTCCTGCTAATGTCCAATATCCTCCTCAAAGGTGGAGTTGGTCGCGATCTCTTCAACGCGGTACAAAGCTGGGTCGGACACTGGCCCGGCGGCTTGGGCATTGCAGCCTTGCTGTCTTGTGGCCTGTTTTCGGCGATTTCCGGCAGCTCCGTAGCGACTGCCGCCACTGTTGGTACCGTGGCGATTCCCGAGATGACGCAGCGGGGTTACGCTAAGTCGTTCACGCTTGGTCTCCTGGCAGCAGGCGGCACGCTAGGCATTCTCATTCCGCCGTCGATTCCACTTATCGTCTACGGGGTCATAACTGAGGAGAGCATCGGCAAGCTATTCTTGGCAGGCATCGGTCCCGGCATTTTGCTCATCGTTCTGTTCAGTGTCTTTACCATCCTGTACGCAACCTTCACGAAGGCGCATCAACCGAGCCCGAAGGCATCTTGGCAAGACCGGCGTCAGTCTACGCTCCGAGCGATACCATCCGCAGGATTGGCAGTGATCATGCTTGGGGGAATTTACAGTGGCATCTTCACGCCGACGGAAGCGGCTGCGGTGGGCGCTGTAGTGGCGTTCCTGATAACGGCGTTCCTGTTGCGTACCTTGACGCGCAAGTCGCTGTTTGAGGCCATTCGCCAAACGGTGTCGACGACTATCGTTCTCTTCCTCGTCGTCATTGGCGCGAAGATTTTCGGCAAGGCCGTAACCCTCTATCAGGTACCGTTGCAGATCTCGCAACTAGTCGATACGCACGTGGCCTCGGTCGATATGTTCCTTCTGCTCGTAGCAGGGATTCTGCTGTTCATCGGTCTGTTCCTGGAAAGCTTGTCGATGCTATTGATCATGGTCCCGGTGTTGTTGCCGACGGTCCTAGGTTTCGATGTCGACCCGATCTGGTTCGGCATTTTCTTCGTGGTATTGATTGAGATCGCGCTCATCACACCACCTGTTGGGCTCAATCTTTTCGTGCTTCAGGCCGTCGCACAGTCTCCTTTGGGAACGGTGGTCAAGGGTGTCATTCCCTTTATCATTATCATGCTTCTGTCAGTCGTTATCATCTGGGCGGTACCGCAGGTAGTGTTGCTCATTCCCTTCCTCTGAGTTCCTGCACGCCTGAGGCAACTTCGCCTTAGGGGTGCAGTATCTTTTCGGTGAGCCTTTTCTGTTTCTCGCAAGAAGGTGATGGAGTTGGATTTGCAGCTTGGAGACTTTCACGAGGTGACATAAGAGTACTTATGCTTGCTAAAATAACACTTTGTCGTTCTCCATCCCACAGCTGGGCTAGTGCGAAGGGGGTAGAAACACAAATGAAGGATGATGCATGGCGTTGTTGGTCGACATGACAAGGCCTGGAACTGTCTTCCCTTCAATGGATACACACGGCTCCTAAAAGCCCGGCGAAGAGCACCCTGAGATTGATCTTCCATTTCCACAGATTAGAGGTCATTACCCAATGAGTTCATTGACTTTGTACGACAAGCTCTGGAACCAACATGTCGTCCACACGGAGGAGGACGGCACGGCTGTCATCTACATTGACCGACACCTGCTGCACGAGGTCACCAGCGCGCAAGCGTTCGAGGGGTTGCGGCTGGCGAGCCGAAAGGTCTGGCGCGCTAGTAGCATTGTGGCGACTGCTGACCACAGCACGCCAACTAGTGGATGGGAGCAGGGTTACGAGGCCATCAAGGACCCTCTTACCAAGCAGCAGATTGTTACGCTGGACGACAACATAAGTGCCTCCGGCGCCGCTGCCTATTTTCCGTTCCTTCACGAACGACAAGGCATCGTACATATCATAGGGCCCGAGAACGGCGCGACACTGCCAGGCATGACCGTGGTGTGTGGTGATTCGCACACCTCCACGCATGGCGCCTTCGGAGCACTTGCCCACGGTATCGGCACGAGTGAGGTCGAGCATGTCTTGGCAACACAAACGCTGCTCGCCAAGAAGGCAAAGAACATGCTCGTGAAGGTCGAAGGACTACTGCACCCTCACGTTACCGCAAAGGATCTCGTCTTAGCCATCATCGGCAAGATCGGCACCGCTGGCGGGACCGGGTACACGATCGAATTCGCCGGTAGCGCAATTCGCTCGCTGAGCATGGAAGGTCGTATGACCGTCTGCAACATGGCAATCGAGGCGGGTGCCCGCGCGGGACTCGTGGCAGTGGATGAGAAGACGCTCGAGTATTTGAAGGGCAGACCTTTTGCACCGACTGGCGCTATGTGGGACGAGGCTGTGGAGCACTGGCGTCAGCTGAAGAGTGACGTCGACGCGCATTTCGATGCGGTCGTCGAACTCGATGCGACACATATCAAGCCCCAGGTCAGCTGGGGTACAAGCCCGGAGATGGTAGTAGCCGTTGACAGCCACGTGCCGGACCCCGACCGGGAAACCGACCCGGTTAAGCGCAGTGCCATGGAGCGCGCCCTTGCCTACATGGGTCTCGAGCCCAATCAGGCCATCACGGACATCGCAATCGACAAGGTGTTCATCGGTTCATGCACAAACAGTCGCATCGAAGACCTGCGTGCAGCTGCAGCGGTGATCAAGCGATTGGGACGGCGCGTCGCGCCCAACGTAGTGCAGGCTATGGTGGTTCCAGGCTCTGGCCTCGTGAGGGCTCAGGCCGAGCGCGAAGGCCTGCATGAGGTGTTCGAGGCGGCCGGCTTCGAGTGGCGCCAGCCGGGCTGCAGTATGTGCATCGGGATGAATGCTGACCGGCTGGAAAAGGGCGAGCGTTGCGCCAGCACTAGCAACCGCAACTTCGAAGGTCGCCAAGGAGCAGGTGGCCGCACCCACCTGGTGAGTCCAGCAATGGCTGCCGCCGCCGCCGTGCATGGTCACTTTGTCGACGTGGCACGAATCACGTGACACGCCGGGCCAACGAAAGAACCAGGCATTCGCTCGAGAGGCCGGAATTTGGACGCTCGATTGAAGTCGCAACCATATCTAGACAGAGATAAAACATGCAATCACTTAACGTCTTCCGGGGCCTTGTCGCACCGCTCGATCGATCCAACGTCGATACCGATGCCATCATCCCCAAGCAGTTCCTGAAGTCGACCAAGCGCACTGGGTTTGGCCCCTACCTGTTCGATGATTGGCGCTATCTCGACAAGGGCGAGCTGGGACAGGATCCAAGCACGCGCCAGCCCAATCCGGACTTCGTGCTCAATCAGCCCCGATATGCCGGCGCCACCGTCTTATTGACACGGCAGAACTTTGGCTGCGGCTCGAGCCGTGAACATGCGCCGTGGGCGCTTGAGCAATATGGCTTCCGGGTGTTGATCTCACCAAGCTTCGCCGACATCTTCTTTAATAACTCCTTCAAAAATGGCTTGCTGCCGATTGTGCTGACCGAAGCTCAGATAAGCCAGCTATTCGATGAAGTGGAAGCAACCCCCGGATACCAGCTCACCATCGACCTGCCGCGTCAGGCAATCGTCAAGCCAGATGGAACGGAACTACCTTTCGAGGTGCAACCATTCCGCAAGCATTGCTTGCTCAACGGCTTAGACGATATCGGACTGACGCTGCAACACGAGGAAAAAATTCGTGCTTTCGAGAACGATCGGCTCGCAGCGATGCCGTGGCTAGCCCCGACGCAACCTAAGTAATGGTACGATGTCAGCCTCCGAACCGGTTGACTCGCATGAAGTTGCTTATTCAATGAAACGCAGCGGCGCCACGGATGGCGGCCGGGCAACTTAGAGTTACAGAAGGATGCATGCAACCCAGGCACCGGTGCGGTGGCGGCAGCTGTCATTTACAAAAGACGGATACTGTCGCCCCGCTTTCACCGTGATCGAGATTATCAAGGCTATCACCTTGGTGTTCTTCTTCCTTGGCATGTTTTTCGATTGGACCAACATCATCTTCTAGGCCATGTTGGCTATTTACGCTTTGTATAGCTTTGCGTGATTCCATATTTCTCTCGCAGGGCGCCGCAAAAACTGGGCACAGAGCTATCAAACATGTCTTAAAGGCCAATCTCTATAAGTCTTCCAGATATTCAAAAGAGGATAGCAAGTGGGACCTCATTATGCTCTGCGCCCAAAGCGGATCGCACCTCTTAAAGGCAGCAATTAGCTCTCTATGATCAGCGCTGCTCTTTAAAAATCGATGTTCTGGAAACTTGTTGTAAATCTTCGTAAGCAAAGCGATATCCATCAGATTTTCACAGAGCTCTTTTAATTTTTCGTTCTCTGATATTTCAAAAATTTTAATATGGAACTGCTTATTCGCTAAAGAAAACTCTGTTACATACCCTTCCTTTTTGTTAGCAATAAGCTCTTCCATGAAATCACAAAGATTTTCTAATGCCTGTATATCCTTTGTTGTTACTTTCAAGGTGGCCAGATAAGCAGCATGACTTTCAAGCACGGAGCGCACATCAAAGTGATCTTTTATTTTTTTCTCACCCCATGACGTTACTACTGCGCCAACCTTATTTTCAATGCTAAGTAGACCATCAGAGACAAGCTTACGGATCGCTGCTCGTACAGGCGTTCTGCTTACACCCAGCCGCTTGGCTAACTCTTCCTCTCTCAGCCGCATCCCTCCTGGGTAGGTCCCAGATATGACTGCGTCTCTGATCAGTTCATAAGCACGGTCAGTGGCACTTGACACGTCTCTCTCCTCCGGTTAGCTTTGTGTACACAAATTAACAAAAAGCATATCATAACCCACTGATTTTTTCTACAAATGTATGCAGGAATAAAAGTAAGGACAGGAGAACGTTTATCCTATATCAAGTAGCCCTTATTAGTTAGAAACTTTCACAATACATTCTCATAATGAAGATCAAGCAAACGTTTCGCGTCATCAAGAGCCTTTTCGGCTTCTGGAAGGTGAGATAAGGGTCTGGCCGATCTAGTGCGACACGATGCAAGGCCAAGTTGAAGGTGCCAGTGCGCCTTGACTTTAGGCGTTTGGGCGTCACCCTTAGCAAGTGATCAGCTGCCTGGCTGCCAGTGCTGCGGTAGGAGTTCGTGGATCTGACTGACTTTCTGCGCCGGCAGGCGAGCCGTGTGCATCCGGTGAACATACCTACCGCTGATCCTCGACTTCGATGACGGTAGGTGCCCACCAATTTCTTAGTGGACACCTATTATGAGTGAGTTGAACGTATTGGAGGTGCCGTGAAAGCGGCGCCGCTTTGCGGCCGAGTTCAGGCCCAGGATCATCGAGGCGTGCCAACAGCCCGGCGCCTCAGTGGTCGGCATCGCGAAAGGAAGATGGACGACCGTCTGCCCACGAACTGTCCTTCATCTCGGCAAGCTTACTTGAGCTGGGCAATCTTGGCGGTCCCAAGCTCCAAGTGCAACGTTATTGAAGGGTGTTCGGGCCGGCGACCCGATTTCTTGAGTACTTCGGCGTAGACTTCCAACAGATCATGGATGCCGAGGTGCGACGAGTGGCCAATAAGTTAAATGGCCTGCCTAGAAAGCGCCTCGGCTATCGAACACGAGCACAGGTGTTCCTGGGTGAATACTCAGGAGCCCTGGATACCGCAGGTGCTGCACTTATTGCTTGAACTCAGGAGCGGCAGAAGACCTAAAAACTTTGACAAATAACCCACCCAAAGCAGTCAAATTTGTCAAACTTACGCGAAGCTCTCGATGTCAAAAATGAATCATGGGTAAATTCACGGAAATCCTGTATTTATCGTACCTATAGCTAATTTGTCATTAAATCCAATCTCAGTGTGCTCGTATGGGTACCACCGGCCTCACCTCCCAGGCGGTGGGGCGCGAGAACGACAGCGAGGTACGCAACCTGCTGGGTCAGTCGCTGCTGCTGGCAGCCGGCATCGGTGCGCTGCTGATCCTCTGCTCGCGACCGCTGATCACCCTCGGCCTGTGGCTGCTCGACGGCAGCGAGATCGCCACCGACCTGGCCACCGAGTACGCCCGGGTCCGCATCCTCTCGGCCCCGGCGGTGCTCGCCAACTACGCCATCCTCGGCTGGTTCCTGGGCCAGCAGAACTCCCGGGTGACGCTGGCCATCCTGGTGCTCACCAATGGCGTCAACATCGCGCTGGACCTGCTGTTCGTGGTCGGCCTCGGCATGACCAGCGACGGGGTGGCCTGGGCCACGGTGATCGCCGACTACACGGCGCTGGCCTTCGGCGGCTGGCTGGTCTCGCGCCAGCTCGGCCTGCTGGAGGGGCGCTTCCTCCGCGAGCGCCTGGGACGGATCACGGCCTACGCCGAGCTGTTCCGGGTCAATGCCAACCTCTTCGTGCGCACCCTGGGGCTGCTGTTCGCCATGGCCTTCTTCACGTCCCGGGGCGCCGTGCAGGGCGATACCGTCCTGGCCGCCAACGCCGTGCTGCTGCAGTTCATCATGCTGACCAGCTATGCCCTGGACGGCTTCGCCCATGCCGCCGAGGCGATCACCGGGCGCGCCGTGGGACGCCGGCGCTGGGACGAGTTCGGCCGGGCCGTGAAGAGTGCGGCGCTCTTCTCGCTGGCCGCCGCCGCCGCCGCCTCGCTGGCCTTCGCCCTGGGGGGCCACCTGTTGATCGCCCTGCTCACCGGCCTCCCGGAAGTCCGGGACACCGCCGGCACCTACCTGCCCTGGATGGTGGCAATGCCGCTGATCACCGTGTGGAGCTACCTGTTCGATGGCGTCTTCATCGGCGCCACGGCGATCCGCGAGATGCGCAACAGCATCTTCGCCGGCCTCACCGTCTATCTGCCGACCTGGTGGCTGACCCAGGGGTTGGGCAACCACGGGCTCTGGCTGGCCTTCCTCGGTTTCGCCCTGGTGCGCTCGGCGGTGCTGACGGCCTACTATCGGCACCACCGGCGCACCCGCTGGCACGACTCGGCCCGACCAGCATGCACCCTGCTTTGACACGCCGTTGCCTTGCCGGCATCGTTGACCCACCGGATGGCGCAACTTCCTGAGATTGCGCTACTTTTCCTGTGACGCCCACCACACCAAAGAAGAAGCGACATCGCCATGCTCAAGTTCCTGTCGAGGCCGGCCGTCAAGTTGGTAGACCGCTACCTTCCGGATCCCTACATCTTCGTGCTGCTGCTGACCCTCATCGCCGCCGCCGCCGCCATCGCCGTGGAGCGCGAGACCCCGCTGGCGGTGATGCGCATGTGGGGCGACGGCTTCTGGAACCTGCTGACCTTCTCCATGCAGATGCTGCTGGTGCTGGTGACCGGCTTCATGCTGGCCAGTTCGCCGCCGGTCAAGCGGCGGCTGCAGAAGCTCGCCTGCCTGGCCAAGAACGCCGGCGGCGCCGTCATTCTCGTGACCCTGGTCTCGCTGGCCGCCAGCTGGATCAACTGGGGCTTCGGCCTGGTGGTGGGTGCGCTGTTTGCCAAGGAGCTGGCGCGGCTGGTCAGGGTCGATTACCGCCTGCTGGTGGCCAGCGCCTACTCCGGCTTCATGGTCTGGCACGGCGGGCTCGCCGGCTCGATCCCGCTGACCATCGCCACCGAGGACCACTTCACCGCCGACCAGATCGGCGTGATCGGTACCGGCTCGACCATCTTCGCCTTCTTCAACCTGGCCCTGGTGGCCTGCCTGGCCATCTCCATTCCACTGGTCAACCGCCTGATGCTCCCCGACGACAAGGAGAGCGTCTACATCGACCCGAAGCTACTCGGCGACGACACGCCGCCCCGGGTACGCATCACCCGCCCCGCCGAACACCTGGAGAACAGCTCGACCCTGGCCTGGCTGGTGGGCATCCCCGGGGTGATCTTCCTGCTCGACTACGTCATCCTGCGCGGCGGCGGCCTGAACCTGAACATCGTCAACTTCATGTTTCTGTCCCTGGCCATCGTGCTGCACCGCACGCCACGCAGCCTGCTGACGAGCCTGAACGAGGCGATCAAGGGTGGCGCCGGCATCGTCGTCCAGTTTCCCTTCTATGCCGGGATCATGGCCATCATGACCCAGTCGGGCCTGGCCGTGACCCTGTCCGAGTCGTTGATCTCGTTTGCTACCGAGACTTCACTGCCGTTCTGGTCATTCATCAGCGCCGGCATCGTCAACCTCTTCGTGCCTTCCGGTGGCGGCCAGTGGGCGGTGCAGGCCCCGGTGATGCTGCCCGCCGCCGAGGCACTGGGCGTGGACATCCCCCGGGTCGCCATGGCCGTGGCCTGGGGCGACGCCTGGACCAACCTGCTGCAGCCCTTCTGGGCCCTGCCACTGCTTGGCATCGCCGGGCTGAAGGCCAAGGACATCATGGGCTTCTGCCTGGTCCAGCTGCTCATCACCGGCGTCATCCTCTCCGTGGGCCTGACCTGGTTCTGACCCGTTGCCCACGCCCGTGCGATTCCTATCGTCATGCCCCCCTCTCGCGGGCAAGGCGTTATGCTGTGGTAAACCCAACAAAGGAAAGTGCCCCGATGGACGAACATGCCCTGCCCGGCCAGCACGAGCTGACCATGACCGTGCTGATGACCCCCGACATGGCCAACTTCAGTGGCAAGGTGCACGGCGGCGCCATCCTCAAGAAGCTCGATGAGGTGGCCTATGCCTGCGCCAGCCGCTACTCCGGCCACTATGTGGTGACCCTCTCGGTGGACCAGGTCCTGTTCAAGCAACCGATCCACGTCGGCGAGCTGGTCACCTTCCTGGCCAGCGTCAACCATGTGGGCCGCTCCTCCATGGAGATCGGCATCAAGGTGGTCGCCGAGGACATCCAGCAGAAGATGATCCGCCACACCAACAGCTGCTACCTGACCATGGTGGCGGTGGACGGCGACGGCAAGCCGGCCCGGGTGCCGCCGCTGACGCTCGAGACGCCGCAGCAGAAGCTGCGCTTCGAGAAGGCCGCCCTGCGCAAGAAGCTGCGCAAGCAGGCCGAGGAGGAGGAGCGCCGCACCCAGCAGGACCACGATGCCGGCCAGGCCCGGGTCGCCGGCCCTCATGAGGGTGAGGCGGTGCCACGCTGAGCCACGCATCGGCGGCGACTCCCTTTTTGCAGGGCACTCACTTCAACGAGGCACAAGGAGGCGCCATGTCCCGCCCTCTACCGGACCGAGCTCCACCGCCTGCCTTGCTGGAGCGCACCCACCTGGCCTGGGACCTGCTCATCATCGTGCTGGTCATCGCCAACCTGGCGCTGCTGCTGTTCGACGGCCTGTTCCTGCTGTCGCCGCTGAATGCCGCCTTCGAGGCCGTGGCGCCGGAGCTGCATGGCGCCTACGATCGCCATGTCCATGCCAACTTCGTCGCCATCGACCTGGCCTTCGTGGCGGTCTTCGTGATCGACGTCCTGCTGGGCTGGGCCGCGGCCATCCTCGAGCGCCGTTACCATCGCTGGTTCTTCTATCCCTTCGTGCACTGGTACGACGTGCTGGGCTGCATTCCGGTGGGGGGGTTCCGGCTGTTGCGGGTGCTGCGCGTCGTCTCGCTGCTGCACCGACTGCAGCGGCTGGGGCTGATCGATATCCGCCGGTGGCGACTGTATGGCATCTACGCCAAGTACTACGACATCCTGATGGAGGAGCTCTCGGACCGTATCGCCGTGCGCCTGCTGGACAACATCCAGGACCAGGTCCGCGGTAGCGATTCCCTGTCGACGCGCCTCGCCGAGGACGTGGTGATGCCGCGCAAGCAGCAGTTGATCCGCGAGATCAGCCGGCGCCTGGAGGAGATGGTCGACAGCGCTTACCGGACCAACCGCAGCGAGTTGATGCGATACATCAGCGCCCTGGTCGGGCGAACCCTGGCGGAGAACCCCGAGATCAAGCGCCTCAGGCGCCTGCCGCTGGGCGGCCAGGTCGCCAGGGCCCTGGACGACTCACTGAGCGATATCGCCTGCCGCCTGGTGCACGAAGCCATCGTGGGCCTGCGCTCGCCGGAGTTCAACCTGCTGGTGGAGCACCTCGCCGACAGCGGCTTCGAAGTGTGGCTACGGGTCGACGACCATACCGACCGGGTCACCGAGCAGGTGCTCGTCGACATGCTGGAGGTAGTCAAGGGGCAGGTGGCCCGACAGCGCTGGAAGCAGCGTTACGAGTGAGACGGTCGGGTCAGTACAGCGGCTGAGGCTGGCCGGAGTCGGCGTCACCCGCAGCCGATATCGGTGATCACGCCGTCCTCGTCCAGGCGGACATTGAGCCGGTCGCCACGGTACTCGAGGGTATGGGCCTCGCCGGGACGCATCACACGAAAGGCTCCGGCTCCGCTTTCACGACGGATCGATTCGCCCAGTGACTCGCCGTAGTGGCGGCCCACGCGGTCCTGGACAGGACCGGCACCGCAGCCGTCGCCGCCTTCGCTCACGGTGGGAGGCCGCGGCGCGGGATCACGGGGCGGGGGCGACGACATGGAGGCGCAGCCGGCCACCACCAGGCCGATGACCAAGGGGCCGGCGATCTTCAAGCGCATGGCATTCTCCTCTTCCCTGACGAGAAGGCCGGCACGGGTGTCCCGTTCCGGTCCGCAAAACCTCAATAAGTGGAGCGCTGAATCGCCTCGCCACCCTCTTCGATGTCCTCACCCGCCCCGCGCATGGTGTTGCAGCCGGAAAGCAGCGACAGCGTGAACAGTGACAGCATCACAACCGCCAGAATGCGTTTCATCTCGAACTCCTTTCCCATGACCGGGCCCGACATCGCTGCCCGTACGCTTTCACTCTAGCACCGTCCGGCGGGAAGAACAGGGCGCCTTCTCAACCCAGCAGCAGCCGCAGGATGATGGCGGCGATCACGGCGATAGTCAGCCACTTGACCCACAGGGCGCCGCGCGGGCTGACATTCACCATCACGCCCAGCCAGGCGCCACCCATGCTGCCGGCGGCCAGCACCAGGCCATAGCCCCAGCGCACCTGGTCGTGATAGAGGAACACCGCCAGCGCCGGCAGGGTATAGACCAGGATGATCAGCACCTTGAAGGCGTTCACCTGGCCCAGGTCGATCCTGAGCATGCGATAGAGCACCACGATGAACAGGACGCCCACGCCCACCTGGATGAAGCCACCGTAGAGCCCGATGGCGAACATCGCCAGGTAGACCACCGGGGTGAGGCGATCGGCGGTCAGCGGTCGAGTGTCCAGGCGTGGCTGGGGCAGCAGCATCAGCACCGCCGAGCCGGCCATCACGACGATCAGCAGGGTCTCGAAGAGGGCATCGCTGACCCTGAGCGCCAGCCAGGCGCCGAGCAACGAGCCGGCCACCGCCGGCACCGAGAGCCGCAGGCTCAATTCGACGTGACGGGCACCGGCGCGCAGGAAGCTGACCACCGCCGAGACACTCTGCAGCACGATGGAGACCCGGTTGGTGCCGTTGGCGACCTGGGGCGAGAGACCGAGAAACATCAGCAACGGCAGGGTCAGCATCGAGCCACCCGCCGAGAGCACGTTGATGAAGCCGGCCACCACGCCGATCACCAGCAGGGCCAGCACCTCGAGAAGCGTCATGCAGGATTCCTTTCCGCGTCGATTCGAAAGCGCCGCCCAGCATAGCCGGCGCAGGCGCCCGGGGGAAATCGAGGCGTCGAGCGCCACGGCCTGTGTCATGATGCCCACAGGCAAGGAGAGACACCCGACAATTCAAGGAGGCCAGCGATGTCCGATTTCGAACCGGATGCCCGTCTGGTGGAGGACAGCTACCCGGTGACGGAGCTGCCGCTATGCCAGCTGCGGCTGATGAACGACGCCCGCTATCCCTGGCTGGTGCTGGTGCCGCGTCGCCCAGGCGTCAGCGAGGTGTACCAGCTCGACGACGCCGAGCAACAGCAACTCTGGCGCGAGGCCACCGCGGTGGGTCGCGCTCTCAAGGAAAGCCTCCGGGGCGACAAGCTCAACATCGCCAGCCTCGGCAACGTGGTCGCCCAGCTGCATGTCCATGTCATCGTCCGACGCCATGGCGATGCGGCCTGGCCGGCACCGGTATGGGGTCGGGGCGAGCCCGAACCCTACAACCTGGAGGCCCTGGCCGCCATGCGCGGTCAGCTACTCGCCCAGATCGAGGGGCTGGCGCTCGAGTGATGCTCAACCGCCGAAGGGGGGGCGGGATGCCCCTTCGCCGGCGCCACGGCTGGGCGGTTCGCCCAGTAGCGGTGCGGTCGTCGGCTGGCTGACGCCGGTCATCGACAGCGATACCCCCAGCACCACGATGGCCAGCCCGCCGCCCAGCGCCGCCCAGCTCAGCAGCCGACCGACACGGTGAGCACTGCCCTGGCGGGCCAGGCGGCGCTCGGCCCAACCCCGTGCCATCACGCTGGCCAGCGCCAGCCCCGAGACCGTCAGGGCGGTGCCCAGCGACATCACCAGCACCGCCGCCACCCCGACCGGGAACTGCCCCAGCAGGGTCGCGGCCCCCAACAGCAGCACGCCACCGCTACAGGGACGGATGCCGATGGCCACCACCGTGGCCAGGGCGGTACGCCAGTCGCTCGCCTGCCGGGGGGCGACATGGTGCACGCCGCCACAGCAGTGAGGAGAGTGATCATGGTGGTGATGGTCGTGCCCATGCCCATCTGCCTGGCGCTCTCCCGCCACCGCCGGTAGCGGGCGACGCAACTGGCGGATGGCGCGCAGGCAGAGCCAGGCCCCCAGCAGCGCCACCATCAGGAAGCTCGCCTGCTCCACCCAGGCCACGCTGCCCATGGCCTGCCGGGTCAGCCAGCCCAGGCCATGGACCAGCACCACGACCAGGGTGATGGCTACCAGCCCCTGCAGCAGGGAAGCGGCGCAGGAGAGCGCCAGGGCACGACGCTTGGCGCCACCCTGGGAGAGCAGATAGGTGGTCAGCACCGCCTTGCCGTGGCCCGGCCCGGCGGCATGGAAGACCCCGTAGCCGAAGCTGATCCCGAGCAGGGTCACCCAGGTGGCCGGCGAAGGGGTACCGGAAAGCTCGGTGATGGCCAGGGTCAGGGCACGGTGGAAGTCGCGCTGCCAGGCCACCAGTTGCAGGGTCAGCGACGGGAAGCCGCCCTGAAGGAACAATTGGTACAATCCGGCCACCAGCAGCAGGATGCCGAGCCCCGTCAGCAGCCGCCTGGTGTTCAGCCGCATGTCACCTCCCCGGTCTCGGCGAAGTAGCGGCCGAGCCCCGGCTCGGCCTCATCGGTGACATCCAGCATCGAGGCCTCCATCACCCGCTCCGGGTCCGGGTCGGCAGGAAGGATACCCGTGGTGCACTCCCGTCCGCTCACCACCAGGGCATCGTCGCGCGGCGTGCCGTCATCATCCTCGTGCACCACCTCGATGTAGTAGCTCGGATCGAACACCTGGTAGCGCAGCGTCTCCCCGCCCAGCACCAGCGGCTCGGCCAGGGGCAGCAGGAAGACGAACTCGACCCGCCCGCCTCGCTCCATCACGGTGTACTCGTTGACCTCGCCGAGGGCCACCACCTCGCCGTCCAGGCGCAGTTCGGTGAAATACCCCTGGGGCGCCAGGTTGTCGCGAATCTCCACCCCCAACCGGTCGAGGCCTGCCTCGAGGCCACCCTCGCCCTCCGCCTGGCCGAGCTCCTCGAGCACCACCAGGCTGTAGAAGGGATCCATGCGCCAGGATTGATAGAGCGCCTCGAGTCGCCCTTCGTCGTCGAACATGAGCCGCATGCGCAGATCGATCCAGCCATGGGGGTGGGCCTGTGCCAGGCCCGGCAGCGACAATCCGAGAGTCAAGAGGGCCACACCTACGAGGCGATGCCGGAGAGAAACAGAGGTCATGGACGAGCTTGCCTTCATGGTGACGAACGTTGGAGGTGAGTGAGACGTCAAGGTAAGAGCCCCAGCCGATCCTGGAGTTCCACCAGCAGGGGGTCGAGGGTGTGAGGCGCCATGGGTCGACCGCCCCGGGTGGCCGTGACGCTGACTCGACTGTCATCGCCCTGCGCGCCGACCTGCAGCTGGACCCGATAGCCGGGCCAGCGGGCCAGTGCCGCCTCCACACGGGCCAGATCGCCGTCGGCATGGCGAATCACATAGCCGCGATCCATCAGCACCGCCATGGCCGCCGCCAGGGTGGCGTCCGGCGAGGCGGCAACGTTCAGCTCCCGCGGCTCGGGAGCCGGCGCCGGCGTGGCACAGCCCGCCAGCCAGAGCATGAGCAGCACAGCGGGCAGTCGGAACCTCATGGCGCCTCCTCGGCCGGCATGGCCTCGATGGCGCTGCGCAGGTGGCCGCAGAAGTCACTGTTGCTGGCGCTGCGCGACTGTCGTAGCCCCCCCCGCCAGTCGAACACCTGGATGTCCCGGGACACGCGAACCTCCTCGGCCCCTGCCACCAGCGAGACCCGCTCCAACTCGGTGGCATCACGGTTAATGCTGCTGAAACCACCAAAGCCCACTATCACCCCCACACCGCTGGATAAGCCACCGCGGCGGCCCAGCCCATGGTGACCGAAGAAGCCGCTACGCCCCCAGGGGTCATGGAAATCGCCATAGCCGGGCAGTATCCGGGTGCGTTCGGCACCGACCAGCCCCAGTGACAGGTCGGTATGACTGATCAGGAAGCCATCGGCCTCCAGCGCCGACACGGCCCGGCGCAGCAGGGAGTCGGGCGAGTCACCGGCTACCGGCCAGCGGCACTCGGCGGCCGGCCGAGGGTCGGCCATCGGCAAGACGGAGGGACTGGTCTGGCAGCCTGCCAGCACCGACAGCAGCAGGAGCAACAACCAGAGGCGCATGGACAGTCTCCCGATCATGGATGCGGGCAGTGTACGCGCGGCGCCAGCGGAGTGAAAACGTTCCGGAGCTTCAGCACAACGCCGACGCCCGCTAAGCTGGGTCGAGATTCCGTGACGCGAGTACCCCCATGAAGATTCTCATCTGCCCGGATAGTTTCAAGGATGCCCTGCCGGCCGCCGAGGCCGCTCGAGCCATCGCCTCCGGCATCGTCCGTGCCGGGAACGATATCGTACCCCTCGAATGCCCGCTTGCCGACGGCGGCGAAGGCAGCCTGGACGCCCTGATCGCCGCCACCGGCGCCGAGCGGCACACGGCCGAGGTCCACGACGCCCTGGGCCGCCCGAGCCGGGCGGACTGGGGCTGGCACCCGGCCAGTCGCACCGCCTACGTGGAGCTGGCCGAGGCCAGCGGCCTTCAGCAGTTGACCCCGAGCGAACGCACCGCGCTGCACAGCACCACGCGCGGCGTCGGCGAACTGATCCGTGCCGCGCTCGATGCCGGTGCCGAGCACCTGCTGCTGACCCTGGGTGGCAGCGCCACCAACGATGGCGGTGCCGGAATGCTCGTCGCCCTGGGGGCCCGGCTGCTGGACGCCCAGGGCCACGAGCTCGCCCCCGGCGGCGCGGCGCTCGAGCGACTCGCCGAGCTCGACCTGTCGGGGCTCGACCCACGCCTGAGCGGAGTGGCCGTGGAAGCCGCGGTGGATGTGGACAACCCGCTGCTCGGCAGCCACGGCGCCAGTGCGGTGTTCGGCCCCCAGAAGGGCGCCACGGCGGCCGACATCGAGCGCCTGGATGCGGCGCTGGGGCGCTTCGCCGACCTCGCCGCCAAGGCGCTGGGCGAGGATCACCGTGACCTGGCCGGTGCCGGCGCCGCCGGCGGCATGGGCTTCGCCGCCCGGGCCTTCCTCGGGGCCGAGCTGCGCCCGGGCATCGAACTGGTGATGGCCCAGGCCGGCTTCGCTGCCCTGCTCGACGACGCCGACCTGGTGATCACCGGCGAAGGCCAGCTCGACGGCCAGAGCCTGGCCGGCAAGACCCCGGTCGGGGTATCGCGGGCGGCCCGGCGTCAGGGGGTCCCGGTGGTGGTACTGGCCGGGCGCCTGGCACCGGGCTGGCAGGCGGCCTTCGACGAGGGGGTCACCGCCGCCTTCGCCCTGGCCGATGGCCCCATGGCACTCGACGAGGCCCTCGAGCGCTGCGCCGAGTTGCTGGCCGACCGCGCCGAGAGCCTGGTGCGGCTGCTGAGGGCGATGCCCGGGGCGTGACAGGGCTATCGCAGATGGCGGTAACGCTCGGGGCTGGTCCGGCGTCATGTCTCGTCGTCGGCGCCATCCGCCATCGCTTCGGCGGCGGCGCGGCGCAGGTGGGCCGGCAGCGGCTTTTTCATGCGCACCCCCAGCCGCTGCAGCTCTCCGGCCTGGGCCACCAGGCTGCCCTGGCCGGTGGAAAGCCGTCCCATCGCCTGGCGATGGCTCTCCCGGGCCCGCTCCAGATGGCGGCCCATGTCCTCCAGGCTCTCGACGAAGCCGCTGAACTTGGTCAACAATCGCTCGGCTCGCGCGCCGATCAGCCGCGCGTTGTCGTTCTGGCGCTCCAGGCTCCACAGCCCGGCCACGGTGCGCAGGCTGGCCAGCAGGGTCGTGGGAGTGACCAGCACCACCTGGCGGGCGAAGGCATCCTGGAAGAGCTCGGGGTCGCGCTCGAAGGCGGCGGCGAAGGCCGGCTCCACCGGTATGAAGAGGAACACGAAATCCGGTGAATTGAGCCCCGGCAGATCGGGGTAGGCCTTGGCCGACAGGCCGCCGACATGGTCGCGCAGCGACTGCAGGTGAGCCTTCAGCGCCGTCTCGCGCTCGGCGTCGTCGTCGGCATTGACCACCCGCGTCCAGGCGGTCAGCGAGACCTTGGCGTCGATGATCAGGTGGCGCTCCTCGGGCAGGTAGATCACCGCATCGGGCCGCTGGCGGCCCTGCTCGCCGTGCAGCGAGACCTCGCGGCGATACTCGATGTCGCGACGCAGGCCGCTGCGCTCGAGCACCGTCTCGAGCATCAGTTCGCCCCAGTTGCCCTGCATCTTGCGATCGCCCTTGAGGGCCCGCGCCAGTTCACCGGCCTCGTCGCCCAGACGGGCGTTGAGCCCGGCCAGCTGCTCGAGCTGGGCCTTGAGCGAGCCGCGCTCACGCTGCTCCTGGCCGTGCAGCTCCTCGACCCGGCGACGAAACTGGTCGACCTGTTCGCGGAAGGGCCGCAACAGCGCCTCCAGGCTGTCACGGCTCTGCACGCTGAAGGCGCGCTGGCGATCCTCGAAGATGCGCCCGGCGAGCTGGTGGAACTCCTCCTTGAGCCCGGCCCTCGCCTCCTCCAGCAGGGCCAGTTGCTCGCGGTGGCGACTGGCCAGCTGTTCCCGTTCGGCCTCGAGCCAGGCACAGCGTTCACGCCGCTCGGCCAGCTGCTCTCGGGCCGCGGCCAGCGCCGTCTCGGTGGCCGCGAGCCGTTCACGGCTGGCGTCGAGCTGGGCATCGCTGTGGACCAGCTCCTGCTCGAGGCGCCGGGCGGCGACCTCGCCTTCGGCCCGGGCCGCCTCAAGCGCCGCCAGTCGCCGCCGCCAGGCCAGCGCCAGCCCGGTCAGCGTCACCAGCAGCGCCCCCAGTACCGCCGCCACCAGCCAGCCCAGGCCGGCCTCTTGCAGCTGCTCGATCATCGCATCCTCGAATGTGGAGAGAATCGGGAAAAGCCTGCCATATCAGTGAACACCGTGCGATAGCTGGCCCGCCGGCGGCTATAATCCGGACAGGGAACGCAGGGGTGAATCACCAACGCCACCGGCACATCCTCGGAGGACACCCCCATGAAACGACTCTTGATGGCCGCCGCGATCGCGGCCCTGACCCTGGCCATGGGCCTGCCGGCGATGGCCGACCGGCCACACCACGGCGGCTACTACGGGCCACAGGTGCACCACCACTACCACCGGCACGACTATCGTGCCGATCGCGGCAGGCACCATCACAAGCACAGAGCGTACCGCAAGCACCGCTACCACCGCGCGGGGCCGCCACGCCACGTGGTCGAGCACCACTACTACTCGGAGCGGCCGCGCCGACACTACTACCGTGGCCATACCGATATCCCGCTGGTGACGGTGGATGGCTATCCGCTGCTGCGTATCCAGGTCAACCACTGACCCTTCCGCGACGGTGGCGCCGGGCCCCTTCGGCCCCGACGCCTTCCGTCAGGCCGAGTCTCGCAGGGCAAGGTCCTCCACCAGCGCCCTGAGCAGCCCCCAGAACTCCTCCACCGAGGCCAGCTCCACCCGCTCGTCGGGGGAGTGGGCGCCGCGGATCAGCGGGCCGAAGGAGATCATCTCCAGGTGCGGGTACTTGCCACCCAGGATGCCGCACTCGAGTCCGGCATGGATCACCAGCACCTCGGGGTCGCTTCCCAGGCGCGCCTGGTGCAGGCGGCGGAAACGCGCCAGCAGCGCGCTCTCGGGGGCCGGGGTCCAGCCCGGATAGGCGTTCTCGACCCGGGTGCGGGCACCGATCAGGTCGAACAGGGCACGGAAGCGGTCGGACAGGTCCGCAGTGGCGCTGTCGCGCAGCGAGCGCACCAGGGCACAGAGCTGAAAGCGCCCGTTCGCCAGGCTGACCACGCCCAGGTTGTTGGACGTCTCCACCACGCCGGGCATCTCGCAGCTCATGCGCTCGACGCCACAAGGCGCCACGTGCAGCGCCCCGATCAGCATGCGGCTGGCATGGCCGGTGAGGGCCTCGGCGGGCCGCTCGTCCAGCGGCTCGAGCGCCAGCGACAGCCCCTCGTCCACCCCGGCCAGCTCGTCGCGCAGCTCGGTCTCGAGCGCCGCCACGCGCTCGCGGGCGTCATCGAGCTCAGCGGCCGGCAGCGCCAGGCTGGCGAAGGCCTCCCGCGGTAAGGCATTGCGCAGGGTGCCACCGTGGTAGTCGATCAGGCGCGCATCGAAGGCCTCGAGCGAACGCAGCACCCGCACCAGCAGGCGATTGGCATTGCCGCGCCCCTTGTGGATGTCGATCCCCGAGTGTCCGCCGACCAGGCCGGTCAGCGACAGGCGCACGGCGACCTCGTCCCCGCCCAGGGCAGCGGTGGGCAACTGGGCCTCGACGACCACATCGGCGCCGCCGGCGCAACCGATGAACACCTGGCCACGGTCCTCGGAGTCCAGGTTCAGCAGCACCCGCCCTTCCAGCCAGCCCTCGGCCAGGTTCAGGGCGCCCCCCATGCCGGACTCCTCCTCCAGGGTGAACAGCGCCTCGAGCGGGCCGTGCACCAGGGTCTCGTCCTCGAGGATCGCCAGCGCCGCCGCCACGCCCAGGCCGTTGTCGGCCCCCAGGGTGGTATCGCGGGCGTGCAGCCAGCCGTCCGCCACATAGGTGTCGATGGGGGCGCGGGTGAAGTCATGGGGATGGTCGGCGTTGGCCTGGGCCACCATGTCCAGGTGGCCCTGCAGGATCACGCCGGGTGAGCGCTCATGGCCGGGGGTGGCGGCCTTGCGGAGGCGCAGGTTGCCGAAGGCGTCGCGGTCATGGGCGAGGCCCCGCGCCTCGGCCCACTCCTCGAGGCGGGCCACCAGGGCCGCCTCCTGACCGGAGGGCCGCGGCGTGTTGCACAGGGTACAGAAGTGGCGCCATAGCGGCTGCGGCGAGAGTTGCTCGAGATGTGCGTTCATGCGAATTCTTCTTCGGCGTCTACCTGGCTACCTTACCCACCGCCCCGAGGCATGGAAAGCCTCAGGCGATCCGCTCGCGCAGGGCCGCCACCGCCAGGCGCAACCGAGTGGTGACCGCCCGCTGCCCCGACACCCCCAGCCGGGCCGCCAGCCGCTCCGTGCCGTGCCCCTGGAAGGCCCAGGCCACCAGCAGGCAGAGGTCCGGGGCATCACGGGACAGGCCGGTGGCCAGGGCCCGGCGCGCCAGGGCCTGCAGCGCCGGTCGGGCCAGGGCCGGCTCGCGATGGCCGAAGGCCACGTCATCGATGTCACGCAGGTCGCCGGGGGCCGGCATCGGGCCGTCCCCCTCGGCGAGCAGGGCCGCGGCCACCTCGGGCTCCAGCCCAGCGAGCTCGAAGGCCAGCAGCCCCGGCAGCTGGCGGTGAAAGCGGGTCTCGAGCTCGACGGCCAGTCCCTCGCCCCGGGCGCTGACCGGCGCCACCACCATCAGGGCGTGTTCGCCGGTGGCCGTCTCACGGGTCAGCCCGAGTCGCACGGCACGAAAGCCAAGCGCCTGCCAGAAGGCGATCAGCCCCGGCTCGGCACCGAAGCTCGCCCCCAGCAGGTCGATCGAGCCGCGGCGGGCCCGCTGCCGTTCGGCCTCGAGCAGGCGTCGACCGAGCCCACGGCGCCGCTGGCCGGGGTGCACGGCGATCCGCAGCACCCGGCGCAGGCGTCCCGACAGGGCGTCGCGGCAACCGGCGTGGGCGGCCAGCGACTGGGCCATCAGATGGCCTCGCGGCCGCCGCTCCCCACGGGCGACCCGCTCGGCCAGCTCGACATCGAAGCCGCCCTCGTCGGTGGTGACCAGCACCGCCTGGGGGCTAGCCCCCGCCTCGAGGGTGGTGATGGCCACGCCCGGCCCGTCCAGCAGGCGGCGCAGGTCGCTCGGGGTGGTGCGGTAATGGGCCTGGACCAGCAGCCCGAACAGCTCACCCAGACGCCGCTCGTCGTCGGCCAGCTCGGCCCGCCGAACGCGCCGCATCGTCACCGGGGCCTCCCTGGTGTCGCCGGGCTCGGCATCGAGCAGCAACAGGCGAGTGACCAGGGCCTCCAGGGGGTCCCCGGCGGCCCAGCGGATGGGCGCGTTCAGGTGATAGTCGTGCCACTCGGGGGTGCGACGCTCGAGGCGCTGGCGAAAGCGCAGGGCGAAGCCGCGCCCCGAGCCCTCGTAGCCGTGCACGGTGGTGGCGAAGGCAATGCGCGGGAAGGCCTCGAGCCACTCGCCGAGCAGGGTGGCCGGAATCGCCGCCGCCTCGTCCACCAGCAACCATTGGCCGGGGCCGCCCGCCTCGCCCCGCCGGGTCAGTGCCGAGAGTTCGTCGGGAGGGAGGAAGGCGACCCGACCCGAGCCGAGCACGAAGGCATGGCCCTGTCGGCTACCCCCGGGGCAGAGCGCCTCGAGGCGCTCGAACAACGCCGCCACGGCCGATGGACGCGGCGCCGTCACCAGGATCCGGGGCTCACCGGCGACGAGGAGCCGGGCACAGGCGATGCCCAGCGCGGCACTCTTGCCGCGGCCGCGATCGGCGGTGAGCACCAGCGGGCGACGGCGACGCAGCCGGATGAGCCGCGCCACCGCCTCGGCCTGGTCGCGGGTCAGGCAGTCGGGATCTTCGGGAGGCAGGGAGGCCGCCATGGAGGCAGGCAGTGGTGGCAGCTGCGGCTCACCAGCGGCCGGCCAGTGCACGACGCCGGGAGCCAGGCAGAGCTGCCGCGCCAGGCGTTGCAGGTAATGTGCTGTCAGCTCCTCGGCCCGGTGGGGGTGTTCCGCCAGTCGCGCGTAGTCGGCATCGGGACGCGCGCCCCAATCGGGAGGGGTCATCAGCACCAGCAGGCTCCCCGCCCGCAGGGTGCCGGAAAGCGCCCCGAAGGCCTCGGGGTCGAAGCCGGCATCATCGGACACCGTATCGATCACCAGCAGTCCCAGCTCGCCTCCCAGCCGGGTGCGAGCCTTCGCGGGAGCCAGCCAGTGCCGGGCCTCGACTCCGCCGGGTGGCCGCGGCACCACCCAGAGCGGCGAGCCCCAGTCACCGGCCCGCCATAGCGCCAGGGCTCGCGAGCGACACTCCTCGGGCTCGCCGGTCAGCCAGACCAGGCCACGCCAGTGCCGCCCGGCCAGGGTGCGGGCATGGCCGATCAGCACCTCGATGGCCGCCGTCTGGCACTCGTCATGCATGGAAAGGCGCCTCCCTTCGGCTGAACTTTAGTCTTGTCTTTGCACGGTATTCAACGCAGCGGGTGACATCCACTATGCTAATTGAGGTTACGCCGAACCATTCAATTCCTTGATTGAAAAACTCTTTCAACTGAGCGTCCGGGCCTTCCGCGCCCTCTCACGGCCATGCGGTCGCCCTCGGCGCGCCCTATCGATTGTGACAGTCGCCCCATGCTAGCTTGTCTTGCATGCCGACCTGCCCACCCGGTCAAGCCGCGGGCAGGCGGTGCCGCAACCGGTCAGGGACTACAACGGATGCGGCCTCGGCGTTTCTGCTTCTTCTCGACAACAGAAAAACCCATCAGGGAGCGCATCAATGAAGAAGATGACCCAGTTTGCCCTCACCGGCCTTGCCGCCGGCGTTGCCCTCGCGGCCCTCTCCTCCACCGCCCAGGCCCAGGAACAGTGGACCATGACCACCACCTGGCCGGACAACCTTGACCTGATCCAGATCGACCAGCACTGGGCCGAACTGGTCAACAAGCTGGCCGGCGACGAGCTGCAGATCGAATTCCGCGCCGGCGGCACCCTGATGCCCGGCACCGAGGTCTTCGATGCCACCCAGACCGGCAGCATCGAGGCCGCCGGCGACTGGCCCGGCTACTGGGCCGGCTACAGCCCGGCCTTCTCGCCGCTGGCCACCACCACCAGCCTGTTCAACGGCGTGGACTACCTGAACTGGATCATGCAGTGGGGGGGCTGGGATCTCTACCAGGAGGTCTACGGCCAGTACAACATGGTCTACCTGCCCTACGGTATCACCAACAACGAGTCAGGTTTCCGTGGTGGCACGCCCATCGAGAGCCTGGCCGACCTGGAGGGCAAGCGCGTACGCCTGTCGGGCCGTGACCAGGGGCGCGTGCTCGAGCAGCTCGGCGGCTCCCAGGTCACCCTGGCCGGCGGCGAGATCTACCAGGCGATCGAGCGCGGCGTGGTCGATGGTGCCGAATTCTCCACACCGGGGGTCGACTACAACGCCGGCTTCTCCGAGGTGGCCGACTACTGGTCCGTTCCGGGCTGGCACCAGTCCGCCAGCGTATTCGGCGTGATGATCAACAAGGACGCCTGGGACGCCCTCTCCGAGGAGACCCAGGAGAAACTGAAGATCGCCGCCGAGGCCACCATGGCCTGGTCACTCGCCTGGTCCGAGCGCGAGTCCACCGATGGCACGGTCAAGTTCCTCGAAGACGGCACCGAGATCAACCAGCTCGCCGAAGAGGACCTCGCGCGCATCCAGGAGATCACCAACGAGGTGATCCTCCAGGGGGCCTGCGAGGATCCGATGCACGCCAAGGTCTACCACTCCATGATCAGCTACCTTGAGCACTATGCCAACTGGCGCGACATTTCGGTGCCTTACAACATGAGCCGGGTCACCGACAACCTGCCGTCGCTGGAGGAACTCGAGGCCTGCCTGTAAAGGTGCCCCTTGCCCACCCGCAACGCCGGGTGGGCCCGACTGGAGCGCCGCCGCTGGTTCGCCATCGGCGGCGCTCGTTGTGCCGTGCTCGATACGATTGCGAATCCACCCCGATTCCCGAGATCCACGACCATGAATGCCATCGCCAAGGCAATCGATACCTTCAACGAGTGCTTCGGGCGCCTGGTCGCCCCGCTCCTCGCCGTGATCACCCTGATCGTGATCTACGACATCGCCATGCGCTTCTTCTTCGGTCGCCCGAGTGACTGGGCCTTCGATGTCACCAAGATGCTGTTCGGCGCCCATTTCATGCTGATGGCGGCCTATGGGCTGCGCCACCACGCCCATGTCGAGGTCGACGTGCTCAAGCGTCTGCTCTCGCGACGCAAGCGGGCCGCCGTCGAGATCCTCGGCTACCTGATCTTCTTCGTACCCTTCATCTGGATGCTGCTGACCTACGGCTGGAGCTTCTTCGAACGCTCCTTCAGCCGCAGCGAGACCACCTACGGCATGGTCGCCATCCCCGTCTACCCGGTGAAGGCGGTGATCGTCGTCACCGCGGCGCTGATACTGCTGCAGGCCATCGCCATCGTCATCCGTGCCATCCAGGAACTGCGCCAGGAGGCCTCGGCATGAGTGCGGAACTGCTTACCCTGTTCATGTTCTCGGGCCTGCTGATCGGCCTGTTCATGGGCCATCCGCTGGCCTTCGTGCTCGGCGGCGTCGCCGTGCTGGGCGCCCTGGTCGGTCCCGGGATCAAGGTACTCGGCACCCTGATCAACAACATCTACGGCAACGCCATGGACAACTATGTCCTGGTGGCCATCCCGCTGTTCGTGCTGATGGCGCGCTTCCTCAACGATTCCGGGGTCACCGAGCGTATGTTCGACGCCATGCGTCTGCTGCTGGCCAACCTGCGCGGCGGCCTGGCGCTGACGGTGGTCATCGTCTCGGTACTGCTCGCCGCCACCACCGGTATCGTCGGCGCCTCCATCGCGGTGATGGGCATGATCGCCCTGGTGCCGATGCTCAAGTACCACTACAACAAGGAGCTCAGCACCGGGGTGATCATGGCCAGCGGCTGCCTGGGCATCCTGATCCCGCCCAGCATCATGCTGATCCTGATGGCCAGCTACTCGCCGGTCTCGGTGGGTGCGCTGTTCGCCGGCGCGCTGGTGCCCGGGCTGATGCTGGGCGTGATGTACGCCCTGTACGTGCTGGTGATCTGCTGGATCAAGCCCTCCTATGGCCCGCCGGTGCCGGCGGCAGAACGTGCCGAGACCAGTACCCGCGAGCTGCTGATCATGCTGGCCAAGTACGTGGTGCCGCCCATGGGCCTGATCCTCGGGGTGCTGGGCTCGCTGTTCACCGGCATCGCCACCGCCACCGAGGCCTCGGCCATCGGGGTGTCCATCGCCTTCCTGCTGTTCCTGATCTTCGGCGACCGCAAGGCCAGTACCTGCTACCGCACCCTGATCGACGCCAGCAAGACCACCACCATGGTGATGCTGGTGCTGGTGGGGGCCACCGCCTTCACCGGGGTGTTCTCCCGAGGCGGGGGCATGAGCGTGATCCACGACGTGGTGATGGCGATGCCCGGGGGCACCATCGGCGCCCTGATCCTGATGCTGTTCCTGGTATTCATCCTGGGCATGTTTCTCGACTGGACCGGCATCGTGCTGCTCAGCTTCCCGATCATGCTGCCCATCGTCGAGAACATGGGGGTGGACGTGCTGTGGTTCGTGGTGATGGTCGCGGTGGTGCTGCAGACCTCCTTCCTTACCCCGCCCTTCGGCTATGCGCTGTTCTATCTCAAGGGCGTGGCACCCAAGGGGGTCGAGATCGTCGACCTCTACAAGGCGGTGATCCCGTTCTGTGCGCTGATCGTGCTGGCCTGTGTGCTGATGGCGTTCTTCCCGGCCCTGGTCACCGGTCTGCCATCGATGCTGCTCGGCTACTGACCCGACAGCCCGCCCCCATGACGAGGCGCCCGCCGTCACCCGACGGCGGGCGCCTTCGTCTGAGGGCGGGTTGCCGAGGCTGCAGACACATGCCCTAGCTGATAATATTTGCAGCCGCCATGGTCTCGCATTTGCGGCCCGAGCCCCTGCCATCGCAAGGAGTCCTCGCTTGTCTAGATCCTCCAGCACCGGGTTGTCCGCCATTGCGCACCGGCTATCGAATCTCTTCAGACCCTGGACCATCCTGACACTCGCCATTGCCACCGTCGTGGCCTTGCCGGTACTGGTCATCCTTGCCCATATCGCCATGCCCACGGACGGCGTCTGGCAACACCTCTCCAGTACCGTGCTGGGACGCTATCTCGCCAACACCCTGTTTCTGACCATCGCGGTAGGAATCGGCACCCTGGTGATCGGGACCGGCACCGCCTGGCTGGTGGTCATGTGCCGCTTTCCGGGGCGACGGTTCTTCGAGTGGGCCCTGCTACTGCCACTGGCGGTACCCACCTATGTGATCGCCTACGCGTATACCGATTTTCTGCAGTTTGCCGGCCCGCTGCAGACCTGGCTGCGTGACCTGTTCGGCTGGAGCCATGGCGACTACTATTTTCCCGACATCCGCTCCCTCGGCGGCGCCGCCACCCTGATCACCCTGGTGCTCTACCCTTATGTCTACCTGCTGACGCGGGCGGCCTTCATCGAGCAGTCGGTCTGCGTGCTGGATGTGGGGCGCACCCTGGGCAGGGGCCCCTGGAACCTGTTCGCCAGCGTGGCCGTACCGCTGGCACGGCCCGCCATCATCGGCGGTGTCTCGCTGGCCTTGATGGAAACCCTGAACGAATTCGGCGCCGTGCAGTTCTTCGGCGTCGACACCTTCACCACCGGCATCTACCGCACCTGGTTCGGCATGGGCGAGCAGGTCGCCGCCGCCCAGCTCGCCGCCTGCCTGTTGGTCTTCGTCATCGCACTGGTGTTGCTCGAGCGCTGGTCACGCGGCAAGCGGAAATATTTCCACACCACGAATCGCTATCAGCAACTGCCCGAGTACCGCCTGCGCGGCTGGCATGCCAGCGGCGCTTTCGCCGCCTGCGCAATACCGGTGCTGATCGGCTTCCTGCTGCCCTGCGGCCTGCTGTTGCAGCTCGCCATCCAGAAGGGAGACGCGCTGTTCGGTACGCGCTTTCTCGACTTCGCCTGGAACAGCCTGCTGCTGGCCACGGTCGCCGCGCTGATTGCCGTCGGTCTGGCGGTGATCCTCAGCTACGGCGCACGCATCAACAACAGCCCGGTCACTCGGACGGCCACGCGCATCGCCTCCTTGGGCTATGCCATTCCCGGCTCGGTCATCGCCGTGGGCATCCTGATCCCCTTCGCCTGGCTGGACAACACCATCAACGACTGGCTGCACGAGCACCACGGCGTGATCATCGGGCTGATCTTCAGCGGCTCGGCCTTCATCCTCGTCTACGCCTATGTGGTGCGCTTCCTGGCCGTCTCGTTCAATGCCGTCGAGGCCAGCCTCGGCAAGGTCACACCCAGCATGGATGCGGCGGCCCGGACCCTCGGCGAGACCGCCACCGGTACGCTGCGGCGGATTCACACCCCCATCATGCGCGGCAGCCTGCTGGCCGCCGGTATCCTGGTGTTCGTCGATGTCATGAAGGAACTGCCCGCCACCATCATCCTGCGCCCCTTCAACTTCGATACGCTGGCCGTGCGGGCGCACAGCCTGGCATCGGACGAGCGCCTGGCCGAGGCGTCCACCGCCTCACTGGCTATCGTGGCTGTGGGCATAATCCCGGTGATCCTGCTCAGCATGGCCCTGCGCCGCTCCCGCCCCGGCCAGACCGGCTTCGGAGGGAAAGACAAAGACCTGTGACGGGTCGAGATGGATATCCACCGGCTGCCCCTCGGCGGGCAGGAAGACGCCGGGCACCCGAGCATGCAGGTGAGCTTCACGGCCATCCACGCCATGGGCACAGATATGCAGCAGGCTGCTGCGCCCCAGCAGCTTGGCCATGATCACGTGACTGTAGCGATGTCCCTCGGGCGGCTCATCGCGCGCGGTGAGTCGCAAGGCTTCCGGACGCACCATCACCTGGGCCTGCGCCCCCTCTGCCAGCCAGCCGGCGGCCACCGGCCCCAACGGCGTCTGCACGCAGCCATCGCGCACCTCGCCACTCAGCTCGTTCACTTCGCCGAAGAAGGTGACGACGAAGGGGTCGCAGGGATGGCAGTAGAGCTCGCGCGGGGTGCCCATCTGAACGATGCGGCCATCGCGCATCAGGGCGATGCGGTCGGCCATGAACATGGCCTCCTCCGGGTCATGGGTGACCAGCAGCGTGCCGGCGCCCACCTTCTTGAGGACATGCAGCGTATCGTCCCGAATGCGGTCTCGCAGCCTGGCGTCCAGGCTGGAGAACGGTTCGTCGAGCAGCATCAGTTGCGGCGCCGGCGCCAGCGCCCGGGCCAGGGCCACGCGTTGCTGCTGCCCCCCCGAGAGCATGTGCGGATAGACATCGGCATAGGCCGCCATGCCCAGCTGCTCGAGCAACCCCAGCGCGCGCTTGCGCCGCTGCGGCAATGGCTCGCCCTTCAGGCCGAAGGTCACGTTCTCGAGCACGGAGAGGTGCGGGAAGAGCGCCGAATCCTGGAACGCCAGGCCCACGTTACGCTTCTCCGGGGGCAGATGCCGGCCATGGGGTACCGCGATGGCACCCCCGTTGAGGGACACGCTGCCCTGCTGCAGCACTTCCAGCCCGGCGGCAATGCGCAGCAGGGTCGTCTTGCCACAGCCGGAGGGCCCCAGCAGGCAGACGACCTCGCCGGGCGCGACGTCCAGATCGATCCCCTGTACGGCGGCAAGACGACCGAAGGAATGGTGCACTCCCTTCATCGACAACACGGGCGGCTGGCGACTCGGGGCCTGTCCGGCTTCCACTTGGTTCTGTTGGCTGGTCATGGCATCAGGGCAGCTTGGTCGGAATGGCAAGAACGGCCCTCATCGTAACCGAAATGTCCAGTAAATACGTTTGAAATGTACTCGCATTCGCAATATTTTCCACCGCTTCTTGCTTTCCGTCATGGCATCAGCCACTTAACCGCCCAGGCCAGCATCACCAGGGCTTGACGACAGGCAGGCGAAAGCGTTCAATGGCGATTGCGCTAATGCAACGTATTATCATTCAAGGGCAATGCCTTCACTCCAGCAGGCTCATGAGGTGCACACAATGATCAACCGCCACCGTCTCGCCGTTCCATTCGCCGCCGTACTGGCCGGTTCGGCTTTCGCCACCAGCGCCACTGCCGATGAGGTCAACCTCTACTCGGCACGCCACTATGATTCGGACGAGCGGTTGTACGAGGCCTTCACCGAGCAGACCGGCATCAAGGTCAACGTCCTGGAAGGCGACTCGGACCAACTGATCGAGCGCATCCAGCGCGAGGGCGTGGCGAGCCCTGCCGACGTCATGATGACCGTCGATGCCGGCCGCCTGTGGCGCGCGGAGCAGGAAGGCATCTTCCAGGGCATCGAGTCCGAGGTGCTGGCCGAGCGCCTGCCGGAGGCCATGCGTCACCCGGAAGGCAAGTGGTTCGGCTTCAGCCAGCGGGCCCGCGCCATCTTCTACAACCGCGACAACTTCGACCCGAGCGAGATCAGCAGCTACGAAGACCTGGCCGACCCGCGTTTCGAGGGCAAGGTCTGCATCCGCTCGTCCAACAACATCTACAACCAGTCGCTGCTGGCCTCGATGATCGAGCACCATGGCGTGGAAGGCGCCGAGGAGTGGGCCCAGGGCGTGGTCAACAACTTCGCCCGCCAGCCCGAAGGTGGCGACACCGACCAGATCAAGGGCGTCGCCAGCGGTGAGTGCGACCTGGCCGTGGCCAACCACTACTACTATGTCCGCCTGCTCGACTCCGAGGACCCGGCGGATCGCGAAGCGGCGGACAAGGTCGGCATCCTCTTCCCCAACCAGAATGGCCGCGGCACCCACGTCAACGTCGGCGGCGCCGGTGTCGTCGAGGGCTCCCAGAACCGCGACAACGCCATCCGTTTCCTGGAGTTCCTCGCCTCCGACGAGGCCCAGGCCATCTTCGCCTCCGGCAACAACGAGTTCCCGGTGGTGGAAGGCATCGAGAAGGCGCCGACCCTGGAGTCCTGGGGCGACTTCAAGAAGGATGACCTCAACATCAGCATCCTGGGCGAGAACAACCCCGAGGCGGTTCGCATCTTCGATCGCGTCGGCTGGCGGTAAACCTGACGCAAGTCAGCACCTTCTTATGAAGTCGAGAGAAGGCCCGCGGCAATGCCGCGGGCCTTCTCGTTGTGGGGTTCTGCCGTCAGGACCGAGGCGCGATGGCCTGCATGGCCTCACGCAGCCGCTCCGCGAGCACAGCAATCGCCATGGGGAGGGTACGGTCGCTGTGAGTACACAGGACCATTCTCGCCCTGGCAATATTCCGGTCCTTCAGGGGGCGAAACACGAGCTCGCCCAGGGCCAGTTCCCGAGCAATGTCGAGCCGATTGAGGAAGGCGACTCCCAGGCCGGCTCGCGCCAGCGACTTAAGGGTGAGGATACGATTACCCGTCGCCTGCGGCTCGAGCTCGATATCCGCCTCTGCCAAGACCTGCTGCAGCGTCGAGCCATGAAACATCTCGCGCCCAGGCAGGATAGCCGGATAGGCCAGGCACTCCTCGAGGCTCACCGAGGCCCGCGCCGCCAGGGGATGATGTGGCGCCATGACGGCGCCGAACTCCAGCTCGACCCGCTCGATCAGGCGAATCCTGGGCAGCGTCGGCGGGTTGATGCACAGGCCGATATCGGCCTCGCCGGTGGCCACCCGCTCGAGAATGGCATCGGTCATGCCGGTCGTGATCACGAAGCGCACCCGCGGAAAGTCGCGACGAAATTCCGCCAGCACCTCCGGCAGCAACTGGTCGGTCAGCGACTCGACGCTGGCGATCCGCACCTCGGCGCAGCCACTGCCACGAATCTCCCCCAGTTCCTCCTGTAGCCCTCGCTCGTCCCGCTGCCACTGGCGCACCTGCTCGAGCAGCAACTCCCCGGCCGGGGAAAGCCGCAGCCCCCGCGGCAAGCGCTCGAAGAGCGGCACCCCCAGCTCGTCTTCCAGCTTGAGGATCTGGCGATTGACCGCCGAGGCGGCCACATGCAGCCGCTCCGCGGCGCGGCGCAGCGAGCCCTGGCGAGCGACCTCCTCGAAATAGCGCAATCCCGGCAACAGCAGATGCATTCCACCCTCCGCCAACTGTTGCCTTTTCGGCAACGATTAATGCGAAACATTATTATGGACCAGAACAGTAAGGGCTCGCTAGGGTTGAGGTACCGGCCGCCCCTTCCCGCGGCCGGTGATCACAACAACAAGAGGACTCCCGATGAACACCACCCCCAAGCCAACCGAGGCGGTCGAACCCGTCGACCAGCGGTTGCCCCTGGGCACCATGCTGCTCTATGGGCTGCAACATGTGCTGGTCATGGCGGCCGCCCCCATCACCGCCGCCTTCCTGATCGGCCATACCCTGGACCTGGCGGACGACGTCACCGTGGGCCTGATGAGCGCCATCTTCCTGGCCTGTGGCCTGGCCGGCATCCTGCAATCCGTCGGCGCCTTCGGCTTCGGCGCCCGGTTGCCCTTCGTGCAGGTGCCCGGCGGCGCCCCCCTGGTGATCTTCCTGGCCATCGCCCAGGCCACCGACCTGCAGACCGCCACCGGCGCGGTGATCCTCACCGGCCTCTTCTATTTCCTGGCCCTGCCCTTCTTCACCCGGCTGCTGAAGTACTTCCCACCCATCGTTATCGGCACCATGCTGCTGCTGGTGGCGATCAACCTGATCCGCATCTTCGGCGGCCTGATCACCGGGCGCCCCGGCTCGCCGGAGTTCGCCAGCATGGGCAGCATCGCCCTGGCCCTTGTCACCATCGCCTGCACCGTGCTCTTCGCCCGCTGCTTCAGCGGCATCTGGCAGCGCATCGCCGTCATGCTGGGCCTGCTGGCCGGGGCGACGGTGGCCGTCCTCGGTGGCGCCATGAGCTTCGACAATGTGCTCGCCGGCCCGATGATCGCCTTCCCCCAGCCCTTCCCCTTCGGCATGCCGAAGTTCGACCTCTTCGCCTCCCTGCCGCTGCTGATCTTCTGCGTGGTATCGATGACCGAGGCCACCGGCCAGACCCTGGCCACCGCCGAGATCGTCGGCCGCCGCGGCGACCACAAGGCCATCGTGCCGCACAATATCCGCGCCGACGCCCTGGGCTCGCTGTTCGGCGGCTGCTTCGGCACCTCGCTGATCATCACCAGCGGCGAGAACATCGGCATCATCCGCGCCACCGGGGTGCGCTCCCGCTACGTGACCATCGCCGCCGGCGCCATGCTGGTGCTGCTGGCCCTGATCGCGCCCCTGGGCCGGCTGGCCCATGCCGTCCCCACCGCCGTGGTGGCGGGTACCGCGGTGATCGTCTTCGCCATCATCGGCGTCATGGGCATCAATATCCTGCGCAAGGTGGACTTCGACCAGAACGGCAATATGTTCACCCTGGCCGCGGCCCTGGCCATGGGCATCCTGCCCATCGTGGTGCCGGGCTTCTACAGCGCCTTCCCCGAGCACCTGCAGATCGTGCTGGGCAATGGCCTGGCCATGGGCACCCTGACCGCGGTGCTGGTGAATATCCTCTTCCACCACCTGGGCACCTCCCGCCGACCGCGCAACGGCGGCGCTGCGCCCCCCCTCGAAGCCTCCAAGGGAGACTAAGGCATGACGCATCCGACCCGCTCCGCGCCACGGCTGGCGCCCGACCGCCTCGGCGACGAGACCCTGTTGCTGCTGCCCGAGGAGGTGCTGCTCCCCGAGGGCTGCCAGACGCACCAGGCGGTACTGATCGCCGCGGGCAAGTTCCAGGAGGTGGGCGATGCCACGACCCTGTGCCGCCGCCACCCGGAGCTGACTCCCATCGAGTTGCCGGGACAGCTGCTGATGCCGGGGCTGATCGACACCCACCACCACCTGACCCAGTCCCTGGGCAAGTCGCTGGTGTTCGGCGAACCCTCGGAGATCTTCAAGCGCATCTGGATTCCCCTGGAGGCCAGCCTCGACGAGGAGCTGCTGCACCTGTCGGCCAAGCTGGCGGCCCTGGAGGCGCTGCGCGGCGGCTTCACCACCGCCGTGGATGCCGGCACCCGCTCCGCCGCCGACATGACGGCAATCACCCGGGCCGCCGAGGAGACCGGCCTGCGCTGCGTGCTGGGGATGATCTGCAATGACCTGGGCGGCGGCGCCGGCGACTCCGACCCCGAGGCCAGGACGGCCATCCTGCAACGGGCCGAGCGGCACCTGGCCCAGTGGCAGTCCCACCCCCTGGTCAGCCCGTCGCTGGCGGTATCGATTCCCGAGGTGGCCAGCGACGCCATGCTGCACGCCGCCTCCGCACTCAGCGCGGAGGCGGGGGGGATCTTCCAGACCCATGTCAACGAGCACCTGCAGGCGGTGGAGCGCTCCCTGGTGGCGCGGCGCCAGCGCCCCCTGGAGCACCTGCATGCGGTCGGCGCCCTGGGGCCCCAGGCCCTGGTGGCCCATGCCACCCTGGTCACCCCGAACGAGCTCAACCTGCTGCGCGACACCGGTACCGCGGTGGCCTTCAATCCGGTTGCCAGCTCGTGGAAGGGCAACGCCGTGGCGCCGGCACTGCAGATGGCCGCGCTGGGCATCCGCTTTGGCCTGGGCACCGACGGCACGCGCAGCGACGGCTTCCGCCTGATGGATGCCGCCGAGACCAGCCAGCGTCTGACCGTCGGCCTGGCGTCCGGGGATTCGTCCTGCGGCGGCGGCTGGCTATGGCTCGATCACGCCACCCGTGCCAGCGCCGACGCGGTGGGGCTCAAGGGGCTGACCGGCGAGATCGCCCCGGGCCTGGCCGCCGACTTCCTGCTCGTCGATCTCGACGTGCCGGAGATGACACCGTCCTGGGATCGTCCCTGGGAGCTGGTGCGCTATGCCAATCGTGATCAGATCGAGGCCGTGTTCACCAACGGCCGGCTGCGTCTGTGGCAGGGCTGGCCGGTGGATTGGGATGCCCGCGCGCTGCTGCGCGAGGTGCGCGAGGCGGCCGGCGCCGCGGTGGAAAGAGCGCCGATTTATCGGGTGCATCCGCCGTCGTCGGCGCACCGGGAAACGGTCAACGGGAATCAGGAGATCGGCGCCGAGCTGACCGCGGGAGCGGCACGCCGAACATGAACGAGATCGTCATCTTCGTCATCATCGCCGCCGCCACCGGCATCGCCGCCTTCGTACAGGGCGCGATCGGCATCGGCTTCGCGCTGATCGTCGCCCCGGTGCTGGGCTTCCTGCGCCCCGATCTGCTGCCGATCGCGCTGCTGATCCTGATGTTGCCGCTCAATCTCTACGTCGGCCTGCGCGAGCGCGAGGCGATCGACTGGAAGGGTGTCGGCTGGATCAGCCTGGGTCGCCTGCCCGGCACCTTCATCGGCCTGTGGATCCTGGTCATCCTGAGCGCCGACAGTCTCAACCAGGTGGTCGGCGCCTCGACGGTGATTGCCGTGCTCGCCGCCCTGTTCGCCCCGGTGTTCCGACCGCAACGTAGCGCTTGCGCCACCGTCGGCGTCATTACCGGCGTCACCGAGACCGCCACCGGCGTCGGTGGCCCGCCCCTGGCGCTGCTCTACCAGCACCGCCCCGGGCCGGAACTGCGCTCGACCATTGCCTGCTGCTTCCTGGTCGGCGAAATCATCTCGCTGATCATTCTGGCCGCGGCGGGCAAGTTCCACCTCGACCAGCTGCTCTGGGCCCTCTACCTGCTGCCGCCGCTGATCATCGGCAGCGTCGCCAGCCGCGTGACACACCACCGCATCGACGCCAGGCGACTGCGCCAGGGCGTGCTGCTGTTTGCGCTGGTGTCGGGCGTCATATTAATGATCCCCTACTAACGACCCTTAGTGGGCCTCGTCCCAGTTGGCGCCCGACTCGGCCTCGACGATCAACGGCACGCCGAGCTCGGCGGCACCCTGCATGCGGCCCTTCACCTCCTCGATGAAGGCGTCCACCTGCGCCTCGGCCACCTCGAACACCAGCTCGTCGTGGACCTGCATCACCATCACGGCATCGAAGGCCTCGCCCGCCAGCCAGGCGTCGACATCGATCATGGCGCGCTTGATGATGTCCGCCGCGGTGCCCTGCATCGGAGCATTGATGGCGGTGCGCTCGGCGCCCTGGCGTCGAGCCCGGTTCTGGGAGTGGATCTCCGGCAGGTAGAGGCGCCGGCCGAAGACGGTCTCCACGTAGCCGTCATCGGCGGCCTGGGAGCGGATGCGCTCCATGTAGCGGGCCACGCCCGGGTAGCGGTCGAAGTAGCGGTCGATATAGGTCTGGGCCTGGTTGCGCTCGATGTGCAGCTGGCGACCCAGCCCCCAGGCGCTCATGCCGTAGATCAGCCCGAAGTTGATCGCCTTGGCGCTGCGCCGCTGGTCGCCCGAGACCTTGTCGAGCGGCACGCCGAACACCTCGGCGGCGGTGGCGGCGTGGATGTCGCGGCCCTCGGCGAAGGCCTCGAGCAGGCCCTTGTCCGCGGAGAGGTGCGCCATGATGCGCAGCTCGATCTGCGAGTAGTCGGCGGCGACGATGCGGTAGCCCGGCCGGGCGATGAAGGCCTTCCGAATCTTGCGACCCTCTTCCGTACGTATCGGGATGTTCTGCAGGTTGGGGTCCGATGACGACAGCCGCCCGGTGGCGGTGACCGCCTGGTGATAGCTGGTATGCAGCCGCCCGGTGGCCCTGTTGACCAGCCTGGGCAGCTTGTCGGTGTAGGTGGACTTCAGCTTGGCGAGCCCCCGGTGTTCCATGATCACCTTGGGCAGCGGATAGTCCAGCGCCAGCTCCTCGAGCACGGCTTCCGCGGTGGAGGGCGCCCCCTTGGGGGTCTTCTTGATCACCGGGATCTGCTGTTCCTCGAAGAGGATCTGGCCGAGCTGCTTGGGCGAGCCGAGGTTGAACTCGCGCCCGGCGAGCTCATAGGCCCTGGCCTCGAGCTCGCGGATGCGGGTCTCGAGTTCGCGGCTCTGGGTGTGCAGCCGCTCGGGATCGAGCGCCACGCCGGTGCGCTCCATGCGCGAGAGTACCGGCACCAGCGGCAGCTCGATCTCCTCGAGCACGCTGGCCAGCCGCCCCTCGGCCTCGACGCGCGGGCGCAGCTCGCGATGCAGCCTCAGGGTAATGTCGACGTCCTCGCAGGCGTAGGGCGCGGCCTGCTCCAGGGCGATCTGGTTGAAGGTGAGCTGCTTGGCCCCCTTGCCGGCGACCTCCTCGAAGGAGATGGTCTTCTCGCCCAGGTACTTCAGCGCCAGCGAATCCATGTCGTGGCGGGTCGCCGTGGAGTCGAGCACGTAGGACTCGAGCATGGTGTCCTCCAGCGGCCCGGCGACACGGATGCCGTAGCTGGCCAGCACCGAGATGTCGTACTTGAGGTTCTGGCCGATCCGGGTCTTGTCCGGATCTTCCCACAGCGGCGTCAGGGCCTCGAGCACGGCCTGGCGATCGAGCTGCGCCGGAGCGTCCAGGTAGTCGTGGGCCAGCGGGATATAGGCCGCCTCGCCCGGCTCGAGCGCCAGGCCCACCCCGACGATCTCCGCCTCCATGTAGTCGAGGCTGGTGGTCTCCAGGTCGAAACAGAAGGCATCGGCCTCCTTCAGGCGCTCGAGCCAGGCATCGAAATCGGCCTGGGCGAGGATGACATGATCCTCGCGCCCGGCAGCATGGCCCGTACCACCCTCCTCGTCCTCCCCGACCGGCGTCGGCTTGCCGCCTCCCACGTCATCCACGCCCTCGTCCCTGCCCTCAAGCAGCTCGGCAAGCCAGGCCTTGAACTCCAGCTCGCGATAGAGCTCGAGCAGCGCCTCACGGTCCGGGTGGGCGATGTCCAGGTCGTCGAGCCCCACCGGCAGCTCGCAGTCGGTCTTGATGGTGGCGAGCCGGTAGGAGAGGAAAGCCTGGTCGCGATGCTCGTCGAGCTTCTTCGGCAGGGTCTTGGCGCCGCGAAAGTCGAGGCTCTTGACCTTGTCGAGGTCGGCGTAGATGGCCTCCAGGCCGCCGCCCATCCCCTGCAGCAGGCCGAGCGCCGTCTTCTCGCCGACCCCCGGCACGCCTGGGATGTTGTCGACCTTGTCGCCCATCAACGCCAGGAAGTCGATGATCAGCTCCGGCGGCAGCCCGAACTTCTCCTTCACGCCGTCGACGTCCAGGGTCTCGTCCTTCATGGTGTTGACCAGGGTGATATGGGCGTTGACCAGCTGGGCCATGTCCTTGTCGCCGGTGGAGATCACCGCGTCGCGGCCGGCCTCGGTGGCCCGGCGGGCCAGGGTGCCGATGACGTCGTCGGCCTCGACCCCCTCGATGCACAGCAGCGGCAGGCCCAGCGCCCGCACGCAGGCGTGCAGCGGCTCAACCTGGGAGCGCAGCTCATCGGGCATCGGCGGGCGGTGCGCCTTGTACTGTTCGAACAGCTCGTCGCGGAAGGTCTTGCCCTTGGCGTCGAAGACCACCGCCATGGGGCTGTCCGGGTAGTCCTTGATCAGCCGCTTGAGCATGTTGAGCACGCCCTTGATGGCACCGGTGGGCTGGCCGCGAGAGGTGGTCAGCGGCGGCAGGGCGTGAAAGGCGCGGTAGAGATAGGAAGAACCGTCGACGAGAACGATGGGCGTGTCGGCCATGTATCGGCATCCATTGAGTCTGTGCTGGGAAAGCGTGATCCTGGGCATCCATGATACGCATTGCGCGCCCCTTTTGCCGCGAGTGATAGGCCGACAGGCGGCAAGGTCTTACACTGGGGGTATCGTCACCCCCTGCCGCACGCGGCCCCGGAGGTCTTCATGAAGCTACTGCAACACTCGCCCCCCGCCCTGCTGCTGGCCCTGGGCCTCTCGCTCTGCCTCGCGGGCCCGGCCCTGGCCCAGTCTGCCTCCGAGGTGGAGCCGGACATCACCATCCGCCAGGAGGAGGATCGCACCATCCGCGAATACCGGATCAACGGCGAGCTCTACGCCATCGAGATCCGCCCCTCTCGCGGCCCCTCCTACTACCTGGTGGACCACGACGGCGACGGCAACTTCGAACGCCAGGACGGCGACCGGATCGCCGTCCCCCAGTGGATACTGCACACCTTCTGATCCTTTCCCGCCGGGAGCGGGGCTCCCGGCGGATGCCGGCGCAAGCGACCACGATCTGCCACTCTCGGGTGCGTGCATCGCACTGCCAAGTCGCTACAATAGGCGGCTTGGCAACCCGGGCGAGAGACACATGGCCGTATTCACACCACTTGGCGACGCACAGGTCGCGGAATTCCTGAACCGCTTCGATGCCGGCTCGCTGGTCTCCCTGGAAGGCGTCCCCGCCGGCACCGAGAACACCACCTTCTTCGTCACCACCGACCGCCGCGAGCTGGTCCTGACCCTGTTCGAGCAGGGCGAACACGAGGAGCTGCCGTTCTTCGTCGAGCTGCTCGACTACCTCGACGAGCACCGCCTGCCGGTCCCCGGCCCGGTACACGATCGCGACGGCATCGCCCTGCATAGCCTCGCCGACAAGCCGGCGCTGCTGTTCCCTCGCCTGCCCGGGAAGCACCCCAAGGCCCCCAACCCGGCGCAGTGCCAGGCACTGGGTGACGCCCTGGGGCGCATGCATCGGGTATCACAGCACTTTCCCGGGCACCGCCCCAACCCGCGCGACCTGCACTGGCTGCTGCCGATGCACCACCGTGTGCTGGTCTACCTGTCGCCTGAAGACCAGACCCTGATGAAGGACGAGGTGGAGATCTACCAGGGCTTCTTCGGCAGCGCCCTGGAGTTGCCCCAGGGGGCCCTGCACGGCGACCTGTTCCGCGACAACACCCTGTTCGAGGGCGACCGCCTGGGCGGCATCATCGACTTCTACAACGGCTGCACCGGGGACCTGCTGTTCGACCTGGCCATCGTCATCAACGACTGGGCCACCGAAGCGGACGGCCGGCTGAATGCCGAGCGTCACGACGCCATCCTGCGCGCCTACCAGGCATGCCGCCCGCTCACCTGCGTGGAGCGCGATGCCTGGCCGATGATGCTGCGCCTGACCGCCCTGCGCTACTGGCTGTCACGGCTGCTGGTGGTCTATGTGGACCCGCCGGCCCACGACCTCACGCCCCACGACCCGGAGCAGTTCCGCACCATCCTGCTGGCGCGCCTCGAACATGGCGCCCTGCCGCTACCGGAGGTGAATGCATGAGCCTGTCCAAGAGCAGTGCCGCAGGCCCGGCACAGCGCGCCCGGCGCACCTGGAACATCGACCAGTGGGGCAGCGGCTACTTCGACGTCGACGACACCGGCCACGCCCTGGTGCGCCCGCTGGGCAGCGAGGCCGAGGGCCCGGCCCTGCCGCTGGACGACCTGGTGACCGAGCTCCGCCAGGCCGGGCTGCGCCTGCCGGTGCTGGTGCGCTTCACCGACATCCTGCACGACCGGGTCGAGCAGCTCTGCGCCGCCTTCGATACCGCCATGCAGGAGGAGGAGTTCGGCGGCGGCTACACCGCGGTCTACCCGATCAAGGTCAACCAGCAGCGCCGGGTGGTGGAGGAGATCCTCGGCACCCAGGAGCGCGGCCATGGCCGGGTGGGGCTCGAGGCCGGCAGCAAGCCGGAGCTGCTCGCCGTGCTCGCGCTCTCCGGCGACGGCCCCTCGCTGATCGTCTGCAACGGCTACAAGGACCGCGAGTACGTGCGCCTGGCGCTGATGGGCGAGAAGCTCGGCCACCGGGTCTACCTGGTGGTGGAGAAGCTCTCGGAGCTGCCGCTGATCCTCGAAGAGGCCGAGCGCATCGGCGTCACGCCACGCATCGGCCTGCGCGCCCGCCTGGCCACCGTGGGGCGCGGCCGCTGGCAGAACACCGGCGGCGAGAAGTCCAAGTTCGGCCTCACCGCCAGCCAGGTGCTGGCCGTGGTGGAGCAGCTGCGCGAGGCCGACGCCCTGGCCAGCCTGCAGCTGGTGCACTTCCACCTGGGCTCGCAGATCGCCAATATCCGCGACATCCAGCGCGGCCTGCGCGAGTGCGCGCGCTTCTACCAGAGCCTGGTGGAACTGGGCGCCCCGGTGGACACCGTGGACGTGGGCGGCGGCCTCGGCGTCGACTACGAGGGCACCCGCTCGCGCAGCTTCTGCTCCGCCAACTACTCCATGCTGGAGTACGCGCGCAACGTGGTGTACGCCTTCCGCCTGGCCTGCCAGGAGCACGGCCTGCCCCAACCCCACCTGATCAGCGAGTCGGGCCGGGCGCTCACCGCCCACCACGCGGTGCTGATCACCAACGTGATCGGCGAGGAGCGCATCGGCGACGAGGCGCCCCCGCGCCGGGTCGAGGGCGACCCCCAGGTCGACGAGCTGTGGCGCGTCCACGACCTGCTGCACGAGCAGGCCGAGCCGCGCGGCCTGGTCGAGGCCTGGCACGACCTGGTGCAGGCCATGGGCGAGCTCCACGAGCGCTTCGTGATGGGCCTCACCGACATCACCGCCCGGGCCGAGGGCGAGGGCGTCTACTTCGCCGCCTGCGCCCGGCTGCGTGCGCGGCTCGATACCCGCAACCGCGCCCATCGTGAGATCGACGACGAACTGGCCGAGAAGCTCGCCGACAAGCTGTTCGTCAACTTCTCGCTGTTCCAGTCGGTACCGGACGTCTGGGGCATCCAGCAGATCTTCCCGGTGCTGCCGCTCACCGGCCTGGACCACGCGCCGGTGCGCCGCGGGGTGATCCAGGACATCACCTGCGACAGCGACGGCCGCATCGACGGCTACGTCGACGGCCAGGGGGTCGAGACCACCCTGCCGCTGCCGGAATGGCAGGAGGGCGAGGAGAAGCTGCTGGGCTTCTTCATGGTCGGCGCCTACCAGGAGATCCTCGGCGACCTGCACAACCTGTTCGGCGACACCGACTCGGCGGACGCCGCCCTGGACGGCAACGGCCGCTGGTCGATCAGTCAGATCCAGCAGGGGGACCGGGTCGCCGACGTGCTCGGCTACGTCAACTTTGACGTCGCCGCCCTGCGCGAGCGGCTGGCCGAGCAGCTCGCGCGCAGCGGCCTGGAGCAGGCCGAACAGCAGGCCTTCCTCGACGACCTCTCGGATGGCCTGGACGGCTACACCTATCTGGAGTGAGCGCACGCCGCCTGGAACGTGAAGACGCCCTGCAGCCTTTGAATTGCGGGGCGTCCTGCGCCTCGGCGCTCGGAATGCTCAGTCGATGACGCGCGTGGCCACCTCCAGCCCCCCGGTCAGGGTGAAGCGAAGCTCGGCGCCCCGGGGCAGCGGCCCTACGCCGGCCGGGGTGCCGGTCAGCACCACGTCGCCGGCCTGCAGGGTGAAATGGCGACTCATCTCCGCCACCAGCATCGCCACCGGGAAGAGCATCTCGGAGCCCTCGCCGTGCTGGCGCAGTTCCCCGTCGATCTCCAGGGTGAAGGTCAGGGCGCTCCAGTTGGGCACCTGGGTGAGCGGCAGGAACACCGACAGCGGGCAGGCACCATCGAAGGCCTTGGCGATTTCCCAGGGATGGCCCTTCTCCTTGAGGCGGGCCTGAATGTCGCGCAGCGTCAGGTCCAGCGCCAGCCCGATACCGACCACCGCCCGCTCGGCCTCGTCCACGCCGGCATGGGACAGCTCCTCGCCGATCAGCAGCGCCATCTCCGTCTCGTAGTGCACTTCGCCGCGGGAAAAAGGCGCGTCCACCGGCTCCTCGAGGGCCACCGCACTGGTCGCCGGCTTGATGAACAGCAGCGGCTCGCTGGGCACCGGGTTGCCCAGTTCCTTGGCGTGATCGGCGTAGTTGCGGCCGACACAGACGATCTTGCCGAGCGCATGGGGAAATTCCTGGCCATCGGTGAAACGTGGAACAAAGCGCATGGCGGGCCTTCTCCTTCTCGTGATGCGTGACGCTTCTCGACGACAAGCGTCACAGTCTACCCCACCTGCGGCGTGGGTCCACACTCCGGGGCCGGACAGATGGCCTCAGCTCTGTGGCGACCATGCCTCGTCCGGTGCATGGGCCAGGAAGCCCGGCCGCCGCCGGCGTGCCGCAAAGGGTTCCACACAGCGATTGTCGCGACGATTGTAGACGAAGAAGACGTTGCTGCGCGGGTCCGGCGACATGTTGGCGTTGGAGCCGTGCAGGGTGTTGCAGTCGAACAGCAGCAGCCCGCCAGCGGACCCGGTGGGCGCCTCGATGCCGTGGTGCGCGATCAGCCTGGTCAGCACCTCGCGGCTCGGCACGCCGATCTCCTGGGTCTTGAGCGACTGCTTGTGGTGGTCGTCCGGCGTCTCGCCCAGGCAGGGCACGAAGACCCGGTGCGAACCGGGGATCAGCATCAGCGGCCCGTTGAAGTGGTGGTTGTCGGTGAGCACGATGGAGGCGCTCACCGCATGCATGGCCGGCATGCCGTCCTCGGCGTGCCAGGTCTCGAAGTCGGAGTGCCAGTTGAAGCCCTTGCCCTCGAAGCCGGGCTTGTAGTTGATCCGCGACTGGTGCACATAGGCCTCGCCGCCGAGGATCTGACGCGCGCGCCCCATCAGCCGCTCGTCGTGGGCCAGGCGCGAGAACAGCCGGGAGAGGAAGTGCACCGCAAACAGCGAGCGGATCTCCCGGCCCTGGGGCTCGGTGATGCTGAAGTCGCGGCCACGGAAGTCGTCACGGGCCAGCAACGCCTTCAGCTCCCGACGCAGCTCGGCGAGCTCGTCGCCGCCGATGAAACCGGGCTCGAAGAGAAAGCCCTGGCGCTCGAACGCATCGAGCTGCGCCTGGCTCAGGGGACCGTCCTCGGCACGCCCCTTGACCACCGCCTCGCGACGGCTCAGCCAGGGCATGTCCAGCGGCTCGGCGAGCCGGGTGGGATAAGGGTCCTGTCCCGTGCGCGGTGCGCCCTTCACCTGGCTGGTGGGCTCGGGAGCGTCGCCGATGGCGTGGAAGCGGGTCTGGCTGAACGATGTCTGCACCGGCATCTGAATCACCTCCTGTGGTTCCGTGATCAGTCTCAGTTCGAACTCGTTGTGACGACGGGGTCGCTGCGGGGACCCCGGCAAGGGATCTGCGTGTAGTGTTGTGGTGGTACCCGACAGGGGTTTCAAGGCCAGGAACGCCCCTGTGGATGCCTTGTGGACAAAGACGAAAAAACCGCCTCAGGGGCGGTTATCATATGCTGCAACTCGTTGATTGTCCCGACGTCTGGATGGTGCCGGCACCAGGAGTCGAACCCGGGACCTACTGATTACAAGTCAGTTGCTCTACCAACTGAGCTATGCCGGCTCGGGACCGACTCACACGAACTGCAGAATCGAAATAGGGTTGGCGTGGCTGGGGTACCAGGATTCGAACCTGGGAATGCCGATACCAAAAACCGGTGCCTTACCACTTGGCTATACCCCAGCAGTGTGGTGGCCAGAGACGGAATCGAACCGCCGACACGGGGATTTTCAATCCCCTGCTCTACCGACTGAGCTATCTGGCCGCTGCCAACGGGGCGTATTAAACCCCAAGGGGCCGTTTGCGTCAACCCCTTCCGTTTCAAAAAGATGGCGTACGGGGCGTCGGCCGCGAGGGTCACTCCCCGCGTGGCACATAGCCTTCCGCCTGGTCGGTCTCGCGGTTGTCGAGGAAGCGCTCCATCTGCTCCATCAGGTACTCCCGGGAGGCCGGATCGAGCATGTTGAGGTGCTTCTCGTTGATCAGCCGGGTCTGCAGCGCCTGCCACTCCTCCCAGGCCTGCTTCGACACACTGGCCTGGATCTCCTGGCCCTTCTTGCCAGGCAGCGGCGGAAACGGCAGGGCCTCGAGCTCCTGCTGATACTTGCGACAGAACACGGTCTGGCTCATCGGACATTCTCCTCGTGACGGCTATCGTGCGGCTTGGGTGTTCTGGGGCCGGTGGGCACCGTGAGCGCAAAGGGCGCCAGCGACGCCAGCAGCGACTTCACCGGGGCCGCCAGGCCGATGCTGTCGGGCTCCCGGGGATCGTACCAGCGACGGGCCTCTCCCACCGAATCGATGGCGGCGATCCGCGCCGGCTGCGGGGTGATCTCCAGGCGAAAGTGGCTGAAGACATGGGTGAAGGGCGCCCAGCCAGGCTCGAGCTCGGCACCGGGGGCGTGGACATCGAGCCAGGCCCGCAGGGAGATGTCTTCGTCGAACTGGGGCAGGCTCCAGAGCCCGCCCCACAGGCCACTGGAGGGACGCTGCTCGAGCAGCACCCGGCCGTGCTCATCGCGCAGCAGCAGCATGACGGTGACTCGCGTGGGCAGCGCCTTCTTCGGCTTCGACTCGGGAAAGCGCCGCTCCTCGCCCCGGGCATGGGCCACGCAGACATCATTGAAGGGGCAGCGCTCGCAGTCCGGGCGACCACGGCGGCAGAGGGTCGCTCCCAGGTCCATCATCGCCTGGGTGTAGTCGGCCAACCGCGTCTCGGGCGTGTAGTGCTCGGCCAGGGCCCAGAGGCGGCGCTCCACCGCCGGGCGGCCCGGCCAGCCCGCCACCGCATGCAGCCGGGTCAGGCTGCGCTTGACGTTGCCGTCGAGGATCACCGCCCGCCGGCCGCTGCTCTGGCTGATGATGGCACCGGCCGTGGAGCGGCCGATGCCGGGCAGCGCGGCCAGCGCCTCGAGCTCCAGCGGCAGCTCGCCGCCATGCGCCTCCACCACCACCCGGGCGGCCTTGTGCAGATTGCGTCCGCGGGCGTAGTAGCCCAGCCCCGTCCACAGATGCAGCACCTCGTCCTGCTCGGCCGCGGCCAGCGAGGCGATGTCGGGGAAGCGCGCCATGAAGCGCTCGAAATAGGGGATCACCGTGGTGACCTGGGTCTGCTGCAGCATGATCTCCGAGACCCAGACCCGGTAGGGCGTCCGCTCCTGCTGCCAGGGCAGGTCGTGGCGGCCATGCTCGTCGAACCACCCCAGCAGGCGCCGCTGGAAGACCTCGGCGGGAAGCACGGGGGGCGGCAACTCCTTCATGGCGACTCCTTGCCGGTAACGTGGAAGCTGGCGAAAAAAAGCGCCGACCCGGGGTCGGCGCAGGGACTGACTTGCTTGATGCTCAATCGAACAGACCGCGCAGGGCGTCACGAAGTTCCTCGCCCGAGCCTCCGCCGAGGCGCTCATCGAGATCCTCGATGGCACCCTCGAGCCGCTGCTCGACCTCCTCGCCGGCGCGCCGGCTTGCCTCGTCACGCAGCAGTTCGGCCACCGTGCCCCGGAAGGCCTCGCGATCGAAGCGGCACCAGTCGCTGCTGTCATCGCCGAGACCGCCCTCGCAGCGCACCGGGAAGGGCACCCGCTCGAGCCGGGGATTGACGTTGCAGGCCGCATCGGCGGTATCGACGAAGCGTGCCGCGGCGCGCAGGCCGAAGCGTTCGCTGACCAGGTCGAGCTGGCCCTCGCCCCCCAGCTCGATGCCCGGGATGGTGACCAGCAGGTCGTCGCTGTGGACGGTGCCGTCGCGCAGCTCGAAGGTCGCGTCGGCGCGGTCGAAGCGGGTGTCGGGGGGCCAGTCGCGGGCACTCTCCTCGCCTTCCAGGGTGGCCACCGCGGTGCACAGCTCGCGGGAGACGTTGACCTCGAGGATCGCTCCCTCCTCGAGGCGTGCGGCGAAAGGACCGCTGAGCTGGCGCTTCAGCTCCGGCCAGGTATTGCCACGGGAGGTCAGCTCCCCTTCACCACTGAGCCGCCCGCGCAGCGGCGCCGGCTCCTCGCCGAGCGCCTCCAGCAGGGAGTCGATACGCACCCGGGAGAGTTGCGGCGCCAGGGCCCAGCTCAGCGGCTCGTCACGCAGCCCGAGCTCGCCGCTGGCCGCCAGGGTGCCCTCCTGGAAGCCCGATTCGAAGGAGACCAGGCGCAGCCGACCGTCACCGCCGGCGAGCGCGAGGCTCACGTCGCTGAAGTCGAGCCCCATCAGGCGCAGCTCGCCGAGGGAGAGCTGGCCGTCGAGAGCGAGCTCCGCCAGCCACTCGGCCGGCACCAGGGGGCGGGGCTCGTCGGCACGCGCCCGCCCGATGCCCGGCAGGCTGCGCAGCGCGGTACTCTCGTCCGCCGTTTCCGACGCGGTCTCCGACACCGGTTCCGCCGGCGGCAGATAGGCATCCAGGTCCAGGCTGTCGCCCTGCAGGTCGAAGTCGAGCAGCCGGCCATCGAGCCCGGCCGCCAGGCGCCCGGTGAAGGTGCTGTCGTCCAGCACCAGGGTCAGGCCGGTCAACTCGAGGCGCTCCCGGTTGCCCTCCAGAGGACTCGTCAGGGCCACGTCGGCGAGCGCCGAGTCGCCGGCCATGGTCGGCATCATCTCCAGCCGCGTGAGCCAGGGGCGCAGCGACAGCGGCGCCAGGCTCAGCTGGCCAGTGTAGGCGGGATCCGTGAGCAGCCGGCTCAGGTTCAGGTTGCCACTGAGCCGCAGGCCGTCCTCGCCGGTCAGCTCCAGCTCGCGCAGCTGGGCGGTCTGCTCGGCGAGGTCGGCGTCCAGGTTGAAGGCCAGCGATAGCGGCAAGGTCTTCTCGCCGAGGCTCGGGTGCAGCAGGCTGGCGTCGAGCTTGCCCTCGTCCAGGCGCAGGCGCCGATCCTCCGCATCGACCACCAGCTCGCTACCCTGCAGATTGGCCTTCTGCTCCCCCTCGACGCCGGCCAGTCGGCTGGTGGTGTTCAGCATCAGCCCCTCCAGCACATAGCGTCCGTCGGCCAGCCCCAGGCTGACCCGGCTCTCGAGGGAGACGTCGCTGGCCAGCCAGGGCGAGCGCTCCAGCTCGCGCCAGTCCAGGGCATCGTGGGTGGCGAGCCGAAATGTCGCCTTGAGCGAGAAGGGCCGGTTGGGGTTGACGTTGCTGCCGGTGATGCCGACCCCCTCGAACAGCATCTCCCGGTCGGCCTGGAGATCGCGGAAGCGGATCTCGCCCTCGCGCAGCTGCACGCTGGCAATGTTCAGGGCCACGCTCAGCTTGCCGGTATCGGCACTGCCGGGGCTGGGGCCGGCACTGGCCGGGGCCAGCGCCCCCTCGGCGGCTTCGCGATCCTGGGCGAGGCGTTCGAGCAGTACCTCCCAGTTGCCGCGCCCCTCCTCGTCGCGCTCCAGATTGAGCCGCATGCCGTCCAGGGTCAGGCCATCGATGGCGATCTCGCCACGCAGCAGGGGGGCGAAGGAGAGGCTCACCTCGGCACGGCTGAAGGCGGCGAAGGAGGCCTCCTCCTCGACCTCCTGGTCGGGCAGCCAGGCCTCGGCCTTCTCGACGCTCACCCCGAGCCGCGGGTAGAAGGACCAGGTCAATGGCCCCTCCAGCGACAGCTCGAGGCCGCTCTGCTCGCGCACCACTTCGATCAGGCGAGGCTTGAGGTCATCGGGATCGAAGAAGGTGGTGACGTAGACCACCGCCCCGACCAACACCAGCGCGAGGACACCAATGGCCGCCAGCAAGGTGCGCAACAGCCGCTTCATTGCTCGCCTCCCCGTCCCGGAAGGTTGAGTTCGAAATAGTCGCCGGCCTGAGTCAGGCGATAGCCGAGCCGGGCGAGCAGCATCTGGTCGGCCACCGGCAACTGTGACGAGGGCGCGCGCAGCTTGCGTCCCTCGACCAGTGCCGACTCTCCGACCAGGGCCAGCAGCCGTGACCCGACGCCGCGCCGGCGGGTGGTCTTGCGCACGCAGCAGTGCGACAGCCACCAGGCCTCGCCGTCATCTTCCACCGCCACGGCACCGAGCAGGCGATCATTGAAGCGCGCACAGAAGAAGAAGTGGCTGGCCGCCAGGTGCTCGCGAATGAAATCGTCCACGGGCAGCGGCAGACGCTCGGCAGGGGCATCGGCGTAGATACGGGCGAGGTCGAATCGCGCCTGGGCATCCGCTTCCCAGGCGGCCCAGTCGACGGGGTGGAGTGTCACCGGCATGCTTGGATCTCCCTGAGCCGGGGTGGCGAGGCTCGCCACCGCTGAATTGGGCATATTGTAGCGGATGGGGGGGGCAATTCTCTATAATGGCAGGCTCGCGGCGACCGGCACAGCAGTGCGTTCGCCCATTCGCCTCACGGCCCGGTGTCTGGCACCGGCCCTATCCGATATGCGCCCTGGCGCTGGAGATCCGACATGTCCGAGCGTATCGCCACGGTCACCCGGAACACCCGGGAAACCCAGATCACCGTCACCGTCAATCTCGACGGCGAGGGGCGCCTGGCCTGCGAAACCGGCGTGCCCTTCCTCGACCACATGCTCGATCAGGTGGCCCGCCACGGCCTGATCGACCTCGATATCGAGGCGGTGGGCGACCTGCATATCGATGACCACCATACCGTCGAGGACCTCGGCATCACCCTGGGCCAGGCCTTCCACCAGGCGATCGGCGACAAGCGCGGCATCCACCGCTACGGCCATGCCTACGTGCCCCTGGACGAGGCCCTGTCGCGAGTGGTGGTGGACTTCTCCGGCCGCCCGGGGCTGTTCATGAATGTCGAGTTCACCCGTGCCAGCATCGGCCGCCTCGATACTCAGCTGTTCTGGGAGTTCTTCCAGGGCTTCGTCAATCATGCCCGGATGACCCTGCACATCGATAACCTCAAGGGCTTCAACGCCCACCACCAGGCGGAAACCATCTTCAAGGCCTTCGGCCGCGCGCTGCGCATGGCCGTGGAGCCGGACCCGCGCATGGCCGGCCAGATGCCATCCACCAAGGGCAGCCTCTGAGGCCGCCGAACGATCACACGAGGAGCGCTCCATGACCATTGCCGTCATCGACTACGGGATGGGCAACCTGCATTCCGTCGCCAAGGCACTGGAACACGTCACCCACGAGAACGTGATCGTGACGCGGGATGCCCGTCGCATCCGCGGCGCCACGCGCCTGGTGCTGCCCGGCCAGGGCGCCATCCGCGACTGCATGGGCGAGCTCGAGCGCACCGAACTGCGCGGGCTGGTGGAAGAGCTGCTCGCCCAGCAGGCCAAGCCGCTGTTGGGCATCTGTGTCGGCCAGCAGATGCTGCTCGATCACAGCGAGGAGAACAACGGCATCCACTGCCTGGGGTTCCTGCACGGCGAGGTGAAACGCTTCCCCACCGACATGCGGGACGACCTCGGGCAACGCCTCAAGGTGCCCCACATGGGCTGGAACCTGGTGCACCAGCACCACGATCATCCACTGTGGGCCGGCATCGACCAGGACGAGCACTTCTATTTCGTGCACAGCTACTATGCCGAGGCGAGAGATGACGCCGCGGTGTTCGGCACCACCGACTACGGCCGGGTCAGCGCCCATGTCGCCATCGGCCGCGATGCCACCTTCGCCGTGCAGTTCCACCCCGAGAAGAGTTCACGCGCCGGCCTCAGGCTGTTGGAAAACTTCGTGCAGTGGAACCCTTGAGCCAACTCGACCCGCCTGATCGGCCATTCACAGGCCCCCCACTACTGCACCACTCTTTACAGGACAGGCGCCCGAGGCCGCGCCAACCGAGGACACTGACATGCTGGTAATTCCCGCCATCGATCTCAAGGACGGCAAGTGCGTCCGCCTCAAGCAGGGCCGGATGGACGACGCCACCACCTACGGCGACGACCCGGTGGCCATGGCCGCCCGCTGGGTCGAGGCCGGTGCCCGCCGCCTGCACCTGGTCGACCTCAACGGCGCCTTCGAAGGCTCCCCGGTCAACGGCGAGGCGGTCACCGCCATCGCCCGGGCCTGGCCGAACCTGCCGATCCAGATCGGCGGCGGCATCCGCGAGGCCTCCACCATCGAGCACTATCTCGCCGCCGGCGTGTCCTATGTGATCATCGGCACCAAGGCGGTGAAGGAGCCGGCCTTCGTCGGCGAGATGTGCCGGGCCTTCCCCGGGCACGTGATCGTCGGCCTCGACGCCCGCGACGGCTACGTGGCCACCGACGGCTGGGCCGAGGTCTCTTCGGTGAAGGCCACCGACCTGGCCAAGCGTTTCGCCGACGACGGCGTCTCCAGCATCGTCTACACCGATATCGCCCGTGACGGCATGATGTCCGGTGTCAACGTCGAGGCCACCGCTCAGCTTGCCCGCGAGGGGGGCCTGCCGGTGATCGCCTCGGGGGGCGTGACCGACCTCGACGACCTGCGCGCGCTGATCGAAGCCGGCGAGCCCGGCATTCTCGGCGCCATCACCGGCCGCGCCATCTACGAAGGCTCACTGGACGTGGCCGAGGGCCAACGACTGTGCGACGAACTCACTGCAGGGCTCAAGCGAGCCGGGAGCTGAATCATGGGACTGGCCAAGCGCATCATTCCCTGTCTGGACGTGGACGCCGGCCGCGTGGTCAAGGGCGTCAACTTCATCGGCATCCGCGACGCCGGTGACCCGGTGGAGATCGCCCAGCGCTACAACCAGCAGGGTGCCGACGAGATCACCTTCCTCGATATCACGGCGAGCCACGAGGACCGCGACACCACGGTGGAGATGGTCGAGCGCATCGCCGGCGAGGTGTTCATCCCGCTGACCGTGGGCGGTGGCATTCGTACCTGTGACGACATCCGCACCATGCTCAATGCCGGCGCCGACAAGGTGTCCATCAACACCGCCGCGGTGAACAATCCCGACTTCGTGCGCGAGGCCGCCGAACGCTTCGGCAGCCAGTGCATCGTGGTGGCCATCGACGCCAAGCGGGTGTCCGGTGAGGGCGAGCCGTCACGTTGGGAGATCTTCACCCATGGCGGACGCCGACCGACCGGGCTCGATGCCGTTGAGTGGGCGAAGAAGATGGTGGAATACGGCGCCGGGGAGTTGCTGCTCACCAGCATGGACCGTGACGGCACCAAGGCCGGCTTCGACCTGGGCGTGACCCACGCCATCAGCGAGGCGGTGACCGTGCCGGTGATCGCCTCCGGCGGGGTCGGCAACCTCGACCACCTGGTCGAGGGCGTGCTCGAGGGCGGCGCCGATGCGGTACTGGCGGCCAGCATCTTCCACTTCGGCGAATACACCATCCCCGAGGCCAAGCGCTACATGGCCGAACGCGGTATCGAGATGCGGCTCTGAGGGGCATACGGGAGACACGGACACGATGCAGTCACCATGGAAGGCGGCGGCAGGTGCCCTGGCCATGCCCCTGCTGCTGGCAGTCGCTGGCCCGGCCACTGCCGAGGCAGGGCCAATCTGGCCCCCCAAGCCGAAGCTGGACCATGTGCTGGTGCAGACCAGCCTCTATACCGACCACTTCAGCCCCGATCCGGAACATACCAACCAGCAGAAGCTGGCCAGCGTGGAGTTGCACAACCCGCAGCGCTGGCTGGTCGGTGCCGCCTGGTTCAAGAATTCCTTCGACCAGCCCGCCTGGTACTGGTATGTCGGCCGCGAGTTCCCCTTCTGGCAGCCCACCGAGAACCTGACCTTCCGCGCCAAGCTTACCGGCGGGCTGCTACGTGGTTACAAGGGCGAATACCGTGACAAGATCCCCTTCAATCGCTACGAGATCGCCCCGGCGGCGCTGCCCAGCCTGGGCATGCAGTGGGGGCGATTCGAGTCCGACCTGGTCGTGTTCGGCACGGCGGGCGCCATGATCACCGCCGGCATCCGCTTCTAGCCGAGACCACTAGTCGAGTGACAGCCCCAGGTTACTGACCCCATCGTTGCGGCCCAGACGGCGCAGCGCCTTGAGGGCGTCGCGGTCGAGCCGACCCTCGACCGCCTCCAGCACCGCATCCTGGAAATCGTTCTCGTCGGCCATCAGCGGGTGGTCACGCACCAGCACGGCCAGCCGCCCGGCATCCTCCTCACCCTCGGTGAGCTCGATATAGGCGCGCACGCCACCCTTCGAGACACGACTGACCTCGAGCACCGCCTCCGGGGCCTCGCCACGCAGGGTGTCGAGCAGCGCCGAGAGTGCCACCACCGCCTCCAGGGCCCGCCGGGCACCGAAGCTGTTGTCCTCGGCGGGTGGCTCCAGCTCGGCGAGCTTCTCGGCCTGACGCTCGAAGTCGATCTTCGCGTCACGCACCGCCAGCCGCTCCCAGACCAGGTCGAGGATCACCCTGAGCCCATGGGGGTCTCCCCGGCCGGTGGTCTCGGCATAGAGGCGGTAGTTGGGCAGCAGGCGCTCGCACAGCGCCGCCATGAAGGCCTGCTGGCGGCGCGGGTCGAGCTGCTGCAGGCGCGGGTAGAAGCCGCTCATGGAGTCTCCTTGGGATCCTGTTGTCCGAGTCCTCGATGGATGGCAAGGGGCGTCGGGGAGGACTCCATATAGGGGTTCACAGCGCCTCCCCACAGGCCTGTCGCCGAATCGGCCCCACTGACGTTTCGTAGATCAAGGCCATAGAAGCTCCGCCGGGGCGCGCCCACGGGGATCAAACAGCACGCCCTCGGCGGCCAGGCGCTCGCGCTGCTCTGCGGCGCCGGGATGATCGGCCAGCTTGCGAGAGGCGGTGATGACTCGGAACCAGGGCAGGTCGTGGCCGGCAGGCAGCTCGCGCAGGGCCCGGGCCACCAGGCGCGGCGTGGCGCCCTCGGTCATCGCGGCGATGCGCCCGTAGGTGGTCACCCGGCCGGGTGGTATCTCGGCCAGGATGGTCAGTATCTGTTCCCGCAGCTCCCGCTTCATGTACCCTTGCGCTCCCACCCTGTCCACCCATCGATGGCGAGGCTCCCATGCACCTTCACCTGCTCCAGCACAGCCCCCACCACGGTCCGGCCCGGCTGGCCGACTGGCTGACCAGCATGGGCCACAGCTATACGGTCTTCCATCTCGATGCCGGCGAACTCCCCCCCCGGCTGGCCGACTGCGACGCCCTGGTCGTGCTCGACGGCCCCATGGGCAGCGCCGACGATGACGAGCATCCCTGGCTGCGGCGAGAACGCAAGCTGATCGAGCAGGCCCTCGATGGCAACAAGCCGCTGCTGGGCATCGGCCTGGGCGCGAAGCTGATCGCCTCGGCGCTGGGCGCCGTGGTCTCGGCGGGCACCTTCGCCGAGACCGGCTGGCACCGGGTCGACCTGGCCCCCGGCAGCCCCTTCGACCTGCCGAAGCAGTTCGACGCCTTCATGTGGCACCGCGACGTCTTCGGGCTACCCGACGACAGCCAGCCCCTGGGCGGCAGCGCGGCGAGCCCGGTACAGGGGTTCGCCTGGGATGCCGGCCGGGTGGTGGGCCTGCTGTGTCACCTGGAGGCGACCCGAGACAGCGTGACCGCGCTGCTCGACCACCAGGCCCCGCCCAGTGGCGGCGACACCAGCCCCCATGCCCAGCCACGCGACGCCATGCTCGACGAGCCGAAGCGGTTCGACCTGCTCGCCCCGCTGCTCGATCGCGTGCTCAGCCAGTGGCTGCGCAGCGTCCCGGCCTGATATGGCCTCGGCCTCAGGCCGGCTGGCCTGGCGCCGGGTGCATGGCCTCGGCCGACCACGCCCTGGCCGCCGCAAGGCAGCTCTCCCAGTCCCCCACGTGGAGAAAGCGCCGCTCCGGGTGCTTCTCCAGCTGGTGGCGGTACATGGGGTCGTAGTACTCGGTGAGCAGAGGGGCCAGCCAGGCCTCGTGGGCCTGGCGATTGCCGCGCTCGTGCTCGCGGAAGGCCAGGGCCTGCAGCCGCTGCAGCCGCGCCAACCGGGCACTGCCCAGGCGTTTCCTGAGCCGAGCCAGGGAGCCGGCGAGTTGCTTGCGCATCAGCGCCCAGCCCAGCCAGTCGCCGAACTGCGCCCGATGGACCTCCCAGAGGTCGTCGATGTAGTCCTTGTGGATCTGCGCCAGTCGCCAGTCCAGGGGCATCTCCACCCGCAGCCGCGGGGCATGCTCCATGGCCCGCCAGAAAGTCAGCGGAATGTTCGCGGCCCCGATATGGCGGGACTCGTCCTCGACGACCAGGGGGCCCGGCAGATCCAGCAGGCGTCGCCCCATGGCGTGCTCGAAGTCGATCTGCGAGGGCGCCAGCAGTGGGTGCCGGCCGAACGCGGAGCCCTTGTGGCGAGCACAGCCCTCCAGATCAAGCCCGTTGGGAAGCCGCCGGATCAGTGCGGTCTTGGCACAACCGGTCAGCCCGCCCACTACCAGCAGTGGCTGCTCGGCGGCGGCGTCGATGCGCTCGCACAATGCCTGACGCATTGCCTTCCAGCCCCCGCGGATACGCGGGCGCTCGAGGCCGGCTTCCATCAGCCACTGCTGGGCGACCTGCGAGCGCAACCCGCCACGGAAGCAGTAGATGACGGCGTCGGGATGGGACTCGAGCAGTCGTCGCCAGGCGGCGACCCTGGCTGCCTTGATCCCGTCGCGAACCAGCCGCTCGCCGAGCTCGATGGCGGCCTGCTGACCGCGCTGCTTGTATTCGATCCCGACCCGGTGGCGCTCCTCGTCGTCCATCAGCGGCAGGTTGACGGCACCGGGCAGCGCCCCCTGGGCGAACTCGACCGGGGCACGCACGTCGATCAGCACGCGCCCTTCCCGCAGCAGCCCAAGGTCGGGCTCGACCAGCGGCAAGCTCATCCACGCACCTCGATCACCGCTTCGCCCGTGGCGGCGATGATCTCGCCGAAGGGCACGAGCTCGATACCGTGGGCGCGGCCGATGCGCTCGACGTCGTCCTCCCAGGAGGGATGCACCGAGAGCAGCAGGCCCCCCGAGGTCTGGGGATCGCAGAGCCACTGCCAGTGCGCCTCGTCCATGGCCGGCAGCGAGGCACCCAGCGCCTCGCGGTTACGCCGGGTGCCACCCGGCACCGCGCCCTGGCGGCGGTAGGCCTCGGCCTCGGCCAGGCGCGGCAGGCGACGGAAATCGACCCGTGCGGCCACGCCGCTGGCCGCGCACACCTCGGCCAGGTGGCCCGCCAGGCCGAAGCCGGTGACGTCGGTCATGGCGTTCACGCCCTTGACCGTTGCCAGCTCGACACCAATCCGGTTGGACGCGAGCATGGTCTCCCGGGCCAGGCCCTGATGGCCGGCCTCGAGCAGGCCCTGCTTCTCGGCGGTAGTGAGCAGGCCCACCCCCAGTGGCTTGGTCAGGAACAGCAGGTCGCCGACCTGGGCCCCCTTGTTGAGCTTGAGGTGGGCGAGGTCCACCAGGCCGTTGACCGCCAGGCCGAAGATCGGCTCCGGGGCATCGATGGAGTGACCACCGGCCAGCGCCAGGCCCAGCTCGCGGCAGACCGCCTGGGCGCCGGCCACCACATCGCCGGCGACCTCGGGCCCCAGCTTGTCCAGCGGCCAGCCGAGGATGCCGAGTGCCAGCACCGGTTTGCCGCCCATGGCATAGACGTCGCTGATGGCATTGGTCGCGGCGATACGGCCGAAGTCGAAGGGGTCATCGACGATGGGCATGAAGAAGTCGGTGGTGGCGATCATGCCGCGCCCGTCGCCCAGGTCATAGACGGCGGCATCCTCGCGCCCCTGGTTGCCGACGATCAACCGCGAATGACTGGCGCCCGGCCCGGCCTTGGCCAGGATGCCGTCGAGCACGTCGGGGGCGATCTTGCAGCCACAGCCGGCCCCGTGGCTGTACTGAGTCAGGCGGATGGCGGTCATCTCGTTCTCCTTGGCAATCGTTACCGGCATTCTACAACATGCGGGCGCTTCGTTCGGGACTCACCTCACAACACCTCCAGGGCATCGGCCAACTTGTCCACCGCCACCACCTCCATGCCCTCGGGGTCACGCTTGGGGGCATTGGCACGGGGCACGATGGCCCGCTTGAAGCCATGCTTGGCCGCCTCGACGATGCGTTCCTGCCCGCTGGGCACCGGGCGGATCTCGCCGGAGAGCCCCACCTCGCCGAACACCACCAGCTCGCGGGCCAGGGGACGGTTCTGCAGGCTGGAGACCACCGCCAGCAGCACGGCGAGGTCGGCACTGGTCTCCAGTACCTTGACCCCACCGACCACGTTGAGGAAGACGTCCTGGTCACCGGTGAACAGGCCGCCGTGCCGATGCAGCACCGCCAGCAGCATGGCCAGGCGGTTCTGGTCGAGGCCCACGGCGACCCGGCGCGGGTTACCGAGCGCCGAGTCGTCGAGCAGCGCCTGCACCTCCACCAGGATCGGCCGGGTGCCCTCCCAGACCACCATCACCAGGCTGCCGGAAGCTTGCTCCTCGCCCCGCGACAGGAAGATGGCGCTGGGATTCTTCACCTCCTTGAGACCGTGCTCGAGCATGGCGAACACCCCCAGCTCGTTGACCGCTCCGAAGCGGTTCTTCTGGCCCCGCAGGGTACGGAAGCGCGAGTCGGCCCCGCCCTCGAGCAGCAGCGAGGCATCGATCATGTGCTCGAGTACCTTGGGGCCGGCCAGGGTGCCATCCTTGGTCACATGGCCCACCAGCAGCAGCACGGTATTCGACTGCTTGGCGAAGCGCGTCAGGGCTGCAGCGGACTCGCGCACCTGGGCTACGCCGCCGGGCGCCGAGGCGATGTCCTCCAGGTGCATGGTCTGGATGGAGTCGATCACCAGGATCTCAGGACGCTCGCGCTCGGCCACGGCGAGGATGGTCTCGACACTGGTCTCGGCCAGCATCTTGAGCCCCCGGGTAGGCAGCTGCAGGCGGTGCGCGCGCATCGCCACCTGGGAGAGCGACTCCTCGCCGGTGACATAGAGCACGCTGCGCCCCTGGGCCAGCTTGCAGGCGGTCTGCAGCAGCAGGGTCGACTTGCCGGCCCCGGGATTGCCCCCCAGCAGCACCGCCGACCCCGGCACCAGGCCGCCCCCCAGCACCCGGTCGAACTCCTCGAAGGTCGAGGAGAGCCGCGGCACTTCGGCGAGGTCGACGTTGGCCAGGTCGACCACCTCCCGCGACAGGCCGCCGGCATAGCCGCCGCGAGCGGCCCCGTTGGTCGCGGCGGCGCCGGGCCGCGCCGCCGCCAGCCTCACTTCGCTCAGGGTGTTCCACTCCTGGCAGCTGCTGCACTGCCCCTGCCACTTGCGGTATTCGGCACCGCACTCGGTGCAGACGAAGGCGCTTTTCGCTTTGGCCATGCGGTGCTCTCTATTGTCTTATGGCGCCCATTCCAACGCGGGAGGGCGGCCCGCAGGCCGCCCTCCCGAGTCGCCGCTCGGCCGATCACTGGCGCTGCAGCTGCAGCATCTCGTTGTTCTGGAAGCGACGGCGCTGGGGGTCGATCAGCTCCAGGGTCCGGTCGTCGACACGCAGGAAATAGTAGATCTGGCCCTCTCCGTCCGGGGTGAGCTCGTAGACGGTGGCATCCGGGTCCGAGGCCGTTCCGCCGAGCACTTCCCAGTTGCCGGCATAGTGCTCGTCCGGCGGGTTCTGTGGGTGCTCCCGGTAGGTGGCCTGGAGAGAGAAGGTGCGCTCCTCCGATGCGGACTCTTCGTCGCCGGTCAGTCGCACGTCGAGATCGATTCCGTCACAGTTGCGGCACGGCAGGGTGCCCTGATAGACCACCTCGGTGTCGTCCATTTCGGGTGCCGCGGCACGATCATCGGTCGGGCCGGCCGCACAGCCGGCCAGCAGGGCGAGCAAGGCCGAGCCAGCCAGCAAGGTCCTGATTTGCATTTTAGTCCTCCTAACCAAAGGGCATGACGCCGTGAGCCACGGCAGCCTGGGTGATAGCATAACCTCTCATGTCCTCAGCGGACAGCCTCCGACGCCGAGGGAGGGCCGGTCATGACACGCCCGAATGCACGTAGGCGAATACCACGGCCAACACCACCGGCATCACCACCAGGCTACCCAGGTTGCCGATCAGCACGAGCGAGGCCACCTTGTGCGGCTCCTGCCGGTACTGTTCGGCCACCAGATAGTTGAGCACCGCCGGTGGCAGCGCGGCGAACACCCACAGCGCCGCGGCCTGCAGTCCGCCGAGGCCGAGCAGCCATACCAGTGGCGCGGCCAGCACCAGGCCGGAAAGCGGACAGAGCAACGCCCCCAGCAGTCCGGTCTTCCAGTCACCGAAGTCGATGTCCAGCATCCTCACCCCCAGGGCGAAGAGCAGCAGCGGGATGCAGACCCCGCCCAGCATGTGCAGCGCCTCCAGTAGCCAGCCCGGCAGCGGCACGTCTCCCAGGTTGACACCCAGGCCGGCGATGCTGGACAGCACGATGGGCATGCGCAGCAGCCGCCACAGCGGCGTCCGCGGGCTGAGCATGTAGAGCCCCACCGAAAAGTGCAGCAGCATCTCGACAATGAACAGTACCACCGCCGCCGGCAGCGCCGCCTCGCCGAAGGCCAGCAGCAGGAGCGGAATCCCCATGTTGCCCGAATTGTTGAACATCATCGGCGGCAGGAAGGTCTTCGGCTCCAGCTTCAACCACTTCACCACAGGCCACAGCAGCAATCCCGACCCCAGCACCACCACGGCTCCTGCCAGCGCCAGGCCGACATACTCCTCCAGGGGGGCCTGCCCATCGGCGAGCACGGCGAACACCAGCATGGGCACGAACAGCTCCATGTTGAGGGTGTTCATGCCGCGGATGTCGGGTGTGCGGTAGCGACCATAGAGGGTTCCACAACCGGCGATCAGGAACACCGGCAGCAGGGTCGCGAGGATCTGTGCGGTCATGATGGGATCCAGTGAATTCGGATGCGCGCAAATGGGCACCAGCCTAGCATGCCGGTGGCTTGCGCGGTCAGGCCGCGCACGTCACCATGACCGGAGTCCACCCAACCCGAGCCACCCGAGCGAGTGACCATGAGCAAGTTCTGGAGCCCCGTGGTTCGCGAACTGACGCCCTATGTACCCGGCGAGCAGCCCCGTGAACGCCTCATCAAGCTGAATACCAACGAGAACCCCTACCCCCCGGCGCCAGGCGTCGAGACGGTGCTGCGCGACTTCCCCGCCGACCACCTGCGGCTCTACCCCGACCCGGAGTCCCGTGCCCTGCGCGAGGCGCTCGCCCGTGAGCTCGGCGTGACGATGCAGGAAGTGTTCGTCGGCAACGGCTCCGACGAGGTGCTGGCGCTGGCCTTCCAGGCCTTCTTCTGCCAGGAGCGGCCACTGGCGATGCCCGCCATCACCTACAGCTTCTATCCTGTCTACTGCAAGCTGTATGGCGTCGAGCGCCGTACCCATGTCCTGACCGACCAGTGGCAGGTGGACCTGGATGCCTTCGGCCCCGACTGCGGCGGCGTGGTCTTCGCCAACCCCAATGCCCCCACCGGCCATGGCCATGGTCGCGAGGCCATTGCCGGCCTGCTCGAGCGTGTCACCGAGTCGGTGGTCCTGGTGGACGAGGCCTACGTGGATTTCGGCGGTGAAAGCGCCGTGCCCCTGGTCGCTCGTTACCCCAACCTGCTGGTCACCGGCACCTTCTCCAAGTCGCGCAGCCTGGCCGGGCTACGCCTGGGCTACGCCGTGGGCTCACGAGAGCTGATCGAGGGGCTCGAGCGGGTCAAGAACTCCTTCAACTCCTACCCCATCGACAGCCTGGCCAGCGCTGCCGGCGTCGCGGCCCTGGAGGACAGGGAGCACTTCGATGCATGTCGAGAGAAGGTGATCACCACCCGGGAGCGGACCCGACGGCGCCTGGCAGACCTCGGCTTCGAGGTGCTGCCCTCGCAGACCAACTTCGTGCTCACCCGCCACCCCGAGCTCGATGCCGCCCAGCTGTTCGTCGGGCTGCGCGAGCGCGGCATCCTGGTGCGCCACTTCAATACCGAGGCGCTGCGTGACTTCCTGCGTATCACCATCGGCACCGAGGACGAGATGGACAGCCTGATCGAGACCCTCGAGACCCTCTGCCGTTGACTCCAGTCGCCAGGAATGCGAACGCCAGCTTCATGATGGAAGCTGGCGTTTTCATATTGGCTTCGGCCACAAGTGAAAAAACCCCGAACACGGATGTGCTCGGGGTTTTCTCTGAAGAAGTGCCTGACGATGACCTACTCTCGCATGGGGAGACCCCACACTACCATCGGCGCTGAGCGGTTTCACTGCTGAGTTCGGCATGGGATCAGGTGGTGCCCGCTCGCTATGGTCGTCAGGCGA
>NZ_JAKVPY010000128.1:0-567 GCF_022487945.1 Halomonas flagellata | reverse complement strand
ACAACTTTGCCTCAGGCATTAGAAATAGCGCGTTATTGTACACGTATTAAGCGAAGGACTGAACAGGATCACAAACATCCTCCGCAAACAAGTATTGCAGAGTTTCTTTGTGACCGCTTTCACGGAGCGATAAAAGGGCACCGTAACAAAAATTGCACCAAAATGGTGCTCAGTGTTCACACTGAAGCACTATTTTGGTGCATTATCTCCATCATGGTGCAGTCCTTTTGCACTATGGTGCGCATGATACAGCGTTTTATGGGGCATTTAAAAGTTGGCACAGATTTCGCTTTATATTTTTTAAGGCAACAACGCCACTTTTAAGCAGTATGAAGTTTTCGTTACCACGACGACAATGACCAATCCGGGAGAGTTTAAGTATGTCCGCTGAACACGTTTTGACGATGCTGAACGAGCACGAAGTGAAGTTTGTCGATCTGCGCTTCACCGATACCAAAGGTAAAGAACAGCACGTCACGATTCCGTCTCATCAGGTAAATGCCGAATTCTTCGAAGAAGGCAAAATGTTTGATGGCTCCTCGATTGGTGGCTGGAAAGGTATCAACG
>NZ_JAKVPY010000127.1:0-570 GCF_022487945.1 Halomonas flagellata | reverse complement strand
ATCGTCGTACTCATCGGCAGCGTGGCTTAACGGAGAAAAAAGGGCAGCAGCCAGAGCCGCACATAAAAAAGCGTATTTCATTTAGCCTCCCAAAAGAGCCATGATTTTTTTGACATAAAGCTGCGTTTCCTTGAAAGGAGGAATGCCGCCGTATTTGTCTACGTTGGTTTCTCCGGCGTTGTACGCTGCAAGCGCCAGCTCCAGATCGTTGTATTTGGTTAAAAGATGCGAGAGGTAGCCCATGCCCGTTTTGACGTTCTGATCCGGGTCGTAAGGGTCTACACCTTGCTTGTCGGTATGTATCGGCATGAGCTGCATCAGCCCTTTTGCCCCCGCAGAGCTGATAGCTTTCGGGTTGAAATTGGACTCCACCTGAATCAGGGCGCGGATCAGGACTTCACTGACGCCGTACTGTGCAGCGTACTTTTTAATAATGGCGTCAATATCGCCGGGAACATCTCGCTTAACCCCGTTAACGACAGGATGTTTAACAACCTCCTGGATTTCGCGCACTACCGCTTTCTGTACGACTGCCAAATCGCTTAGATCGCGGGTTTTGCCCCATGCACG
>NZ_JAKVPY010000126.1:0-577 GCF_022487945.1 Halomonas flagellata | reverse complement strand
CATTAGGAATTTTTGTATAATCGCACATATCGACCACGGAAAAAGTACCTTGGCAGACAGGTTATTGGACTCTACCGGATCGGTTACAGAGCGGGAGAAAAAAGAGCAACTTCTCGATAATATGGATTTGGAGCGGGAGCGTGGAATCACCATTAAAAGTCACGCTATCCAAATGGAATATGTCTATAAAGGGGAGACCTATGTCTTAAACCTTATCGATACTCCCGGTCACGTCGATTTTTCCTATGAAGTTTCACGATCTATTGCCGCTTGTGAAGGGGCTTTGTTGGTTGTTGATGCAGCACAAAGTATTCAGGCGCAAACCATTTCTAATTTGTATTTGGCCTTGGAAAACGATTTGGAAATCATTCCGGTGTTGAACAAGGTCGATCTACCCAGTGCAAATCCGGAAGAAGTCACTGACGATATTGTAGATTTGTTGGGTTGTGATCCTTCTGATGTGATTCCTGCCAGTGCAAAAACAGGTATTGGGATTGAAGAGATCCTAGAAGCTATCATTGAAAAAATCCCTGCTCCGAAAGGAAATCCGGACGAACCTTTGCAAGCCTTGATATTC
>NZ_JAKVPY010000125.1:0-587 GCF_022487945.1 Halomonas flagellata | reverse complement strand
GGGGTGACTCAGGCGGATAGCGCCGGCATGACCCAGTACCACAACGAGCTGGTGCTGACCCCCGCCGACACCGCCTGGCGCCCCGCGCCCGACCCCAAGCCCCGCGTCGACGGCCCCCAGGTCGCCTTCGTGGTCGGCCCCGAGGGCGAGGAGATCCACTGCGACGAGCACGGCCGGGTCAAGGTCCGGTTCCCCTGGGACCGCTACGCCGACCCGGATACCGCCGGGGCTGGCGGCGAAGCCGCAGAAAGAGGCGCCAGCGCCTGGCTTCGGGTCAGCCAGGGCTGGGCCGGCGGCGGCTACGGCAGCATCGCCATTCCCAGGATCGGCCACGAGGTCATCGTGTCCTTCCTCGAGGGCGATCCCGATCAACCGCTGATCACCGGGCGTACCTACCACGCCGTCAACACGCCGCCGTATCCGCTGCCCGAGCACAAGACCCGCACGGTGCTGCGCACCCAGAGCCACCAGGGCGACGGCTTCAACGAATTGCGCTTCGAGGACCAGGCCGAGCGCGAGCAGATCTGGCTGCACGCCCAGAAGGACCTGGAGCTGTTGACCAACCACGACCGCACCGAGGAGATCGG
>NZ_JAKVPY010000124.1:0-589 GCF_022487945.1 Halomonas flagellata | reverse complement strand
CTATAACGCGGCGTTCGATCGCCTGTGGCCGGTCTCCCGCTTCCCCCGCCAGCTGAAAGTACGCGCCCTGCACGCGCTCGGTTTCGAAACCGGATTCGTCATCATTGGCGTCACCATGGTGGCGATCGTGCTGGGCGTCTCGCTGCTGCAGGCGTTTATGCTGGAGATCGGTTTTATGCTTTTCTTCCTGCCCTACACCATGGCCTTTAACTGGGTATGGGACACCCTGCGCGAGCGCGTTATTCGTCACCGCCGCCCGCGCCAGACGGCGCGCGGTTAATCCCGGCGCGGATCTTCGACGATCCGCCGCGACTTTATCACCGAAAACTATCGCAACAGACGAACCATAAATATGGTAAATTGCACTCCTTTTTTTTGGTTTGACGGCAATACCTCTACACACCAAGCCCTAAAAAAAGTAGGCGCCATTATAGAGCGTCCAAACTTTTATCCGTACATGAGTGCGGTTCAAAACCTGAAATTGGTCTGTAAAATTAAAGAAGTTCCCGATGATAAGATCGAGGAAAAATTAGAACTGGTTGGTCTTTTAGACAGAAAGGACAGTAAATTTAAAACCTATTCCCTGGGG
>NZ_JAKVPY010000123.1:0-592 GCF_022487945.1 Halomonas flagellata | reverse complement strand
GGCTAGGCCTCCGCAGCCACAAACCCAAGAGCAGTACCACCGCTTTCCGTATTTATAGGTCAGTATTGGGGTGATAATCAAGATAGAAGCGACACCAAAAATCAAAAGTGCTATGCCAATATTTCCTGAGCTTATAAAATCGTCAACGCGGTATTGGTCAAAATTGTAATAGTTGAGCGGCCAAATGTTTTTTAGGTCGTAATAAGGAAGTGAAAACGAATCGGAGTTCATGCGCGCCATCAATTCAGGAATGATAAAGGCGAATGACAATTGAAAGAACATCACACTGAATGTCCGCAACACTTCATAACGGTTGTTTCTGTATTTCCAGAGGAATTTAATACCAAAAGCAAGAATGGCCACCGTGTAGAGCGTTCCATAAACAAACCACTGACTGGCTGGGTTACCGTTTAGAAACCGACTCAGAGGATCGAATAAAGCGACGAGTCCAGTGTTTTTATCAGTATTGAACTGTATTTGCATAATATTTTTTTTAATTGTTTATCTATCTATATTTTGTTTAATGCACGCCAACTTGTTTATATCCCCAACATTTCCCTGTTTATTCCGAAAACTCGGGGGGCGATGCACA
>NZ_JAKVPY010000122.1:0-593 GCF_022487945.1 Halomonas flagellata | reverse complement strand
GCACCTGAAAAATCGCAAACAAAAAACAATAGAAAGGAAGGTAAAAAGCAGAAAATAAATACCCCTTCAGATTCTGTAGTCGTGGAAAATTCCTTCAATCCTGAAGATGATCCTGACCTTATGCGCATGTTGGAAGAATCAGTGAGCCAGCAACAAGATGAGAACATTCCGGTAGATTATTATGATAATATCCCGCTGGAAGAAACACCTAAATCAGAACCAAAACCGGCTAAGAAGCCGCCAGTTGATGTTAACAGCCTAATTTCCACTATCGGTAAGAAAGAGGACTAACAATGAGTGAATCTATGACTGTCAAGCTAAGCCAGCTCAAGTCTAAAAGTAATCAGGATCGTAAAGACTGGAATAGCCCTTCAGCAAGGGAACATATTGAGCAGCTAAAGCGTTCTATCGGGCTTGAACTGCCTAACGGTAAGATTTACGGCATCCGTGAGCCTATCGTGGTTAAGCGCGGCCAGGACGATGATAGCTTTGTTATTCTTCGTGGTGAATCACGCTGGAGAGCAGGTAGAGAAGTTGAAGAAGAAAAGAGCATTGAGCTTGAATGCGAGATTAAAATTGTCTCTTATGATGAC
>NZ_JAKVPY010000120.1:0-597 GCF_022487945.1 Halomonas flagellata | reverse complement strand
GCTGCCAGTTTGTTTGCTTTCGTCCAGGTCGTATCATCCTTCTGGCTCCTGCGCCTGAGCGCCCGGCGCCAGAGGTTTGTTACGTGTGTCCTCAACTTCTGCATGGTGGGGAAGTTGCCCGGTACCGTGTGATAGTTCAGGTATCCCTGAACCACTCTCCTGAGCCATTTTCCCTGTTCGGGGATTGAGTAATGCCAGCGCCTTCGCAGACCGTCTTTGATGGCTTTCAGAGTTGCCGTCATCCGATCCCGGCGGGTCTTTCGTATCAGCATGAACCTGCCGTTGCGATCTTTCCCGCTGATGTGCGTGAACCCGAGGAAGTTGAACGTTTCTGGTTTGCCTTTTCCCCTGATGGCACGGTTTTCGGCAGCGAAGCGGCCGAACTCCATCAGACGGGTTTTCTCCGGGTGAACCGTGAGTCCGAACTCCCTCAGTCTGCGCTGCATGGCTATACGGAAGCGCCGGGCATCGTATCGTTTGTCGAACCCGATGACGATGTCATCGGCGTATCTGACCATTACCACATTGCCTGTGGCATAGCGACCTCGCCACTGATGCGCCCACAGATCGAAGACGTAGTGGAGGTATATGTTTGCC
>NZ_JAKVPY010000012.1:0-125360 GCF_022487945.1 Halomonas flagellata | reverse complement strand
AAGGCGAAGGCGATCTGGGGGGACGAGGACGAATGATCAGCACCCCGGATCGCCGTCATGCTGTCGAGCTGATCAATGAGGCGCGCAACGCTGGTGCCCGTCTCGAGCCCGCCTGCGAGGTCCTGGGCATCACGCCCCGGCCCCATCAGCGCTGGACCCGTGATGGCGAACTCCGGGAGGATCAGCGCCCTTTTGCCGAGCGGCCGGTGCCCACCAATGCCCTGACGGCGGCTGAGGAACAGGAGATCCTTGATGTGTGCCACCGGCCGGAATTCGCCAACCTGCCACCCGACCAGATCGTCGTGCGGCTGCTGGACGAGGAAAGCCGCTACATCGCCTCGGTATCGACGTTCTACCGGGTATTGCGACGGCATCACGAGGTCGTCCACCGCGGGCGTGCCAGAGCACCGAGGCACCACGCCAGGCCCACGACCTACCACGCGACCGGTCCCAATCAGACCTGGTCCTGGGATTGCACCTGGCTCGGTGGACCGATCAAGGGTGAGCATTACTACCTGGTGATGATCCTCGATATCTTCAGCCGCAAGATCGTTGGCTGGGAGGTCTTCCTGGCCGAGTCAGCGCTCAACTCGCGCACCGTCATCGAGCGGGCCGTGCTGGCCGAGAAGGTGGTCAACCAGCCGCTGGTGCTGCATGCCGACAACGGCAGCCCGTTCAAGGGCGCTACGCTGCTGGAGAAGCTGCACGACCTCAACATCACGCCGTCCTACAGCCGGCCACGGGTCAGTAACGACAACCCCTACTCCGAGGCGGCGCTCCGTACATGCAAGTACCGGCCGGATTACCCGGTGGACGGCTTTGCCAGCGTCGGTGAGGCACGGCAATGGGTGCAGGGCTTCGTCCACTGGTACAACCATGAGCACCGCCACAGCGGCATCCGCTTCGTGATACCGGGCGAGCGCCATGCGCGCCAGGACAAGGCCATCCTGACGCGGCGTCACGCACTGAACTTGGCGGCCCGCAAGGCCAACCCAGCGCGCTGGAGCGGCAAGACCCGCAACTGGGCGCCTATCGAAACCGTTTCGCTCAATCCGGAGCGGGAACCCGAAGTCACGCTGGTTGAACCAGAAAAACAGGCGGCGTGACAATGATCAGACACGACAACTTTCTTGACATCTACCGGCCGAGCCGGAAAGCTGGTCTCCCACACCACCACCGAACCGGTGACCACCAAGACGGTCATCGAAGCGTTCGACCAGTTTGTGGTCCAGAAAGACCCGGATACCTTTGCCGTCGTGGTGCTCGACAATGCCAGCATGCATCGCTCCAAAAACTTCAGGCGGAAGGTAGTGGATTGGATGTCGCATCGTGGCACCTGATTTACCTATCGGCTTATTCGCCGGAGCTGAACCTGATTGAGATTCTGTGGCGCCAAGTCAAGTATGCCTGGTTGCCACTGACTGCCTACGAAAGCTTCGCAACATTATGCAGCGAGGTAAAGCGGATCCTATCAGACTACGAAAAGGAATATGCGATTAGTTTTGCAAAGGTACTTATATCGCTGGATGGCGGCCTGCTCGTCGCTGGACAGGCCAACGCTGTCGAGTTCTGCCCGTTACTGGTTGAGCCGCTCTTCCGATTCGGTAAGTTGCCTTTTCAGCTCCGGCGCACTAACATCTCACTGCCCAAGAATTGCTAGCGCCTTGATTTTACCAGCTCACAGCCTCGAAGCAAGAATATTGGAGACATTGCATTTTTAATCTTTCAGTTGCAAACCTAACTTCCCCCAAGGCTGCGGCAGATGGATCTTACCAGTGAATAAAGGCTGCTAGAACGTAGCGCACGGACACTATTCTTTCTTGAGCGAAGATAAATGGAACATAGTTTATGCAGCACCCTGTGGCGCCATAATCCCACACAACTCCCACTCTCAAGCGCTTCCATCATACCCACATCATGGCAATCTTTATGAGGAGAGCTTCTATTCTTTTTGAATTTTTTTAATTGAGACAAGGAAATAAACCGGATGCCATCAATCTGAAAATGCCAGTCAGGATTGGTAATCAATTCCTGCTTACTCAAGCAATGGTAAAAAAGATGACTATCTTGTGACTCGATCCCCCGCATTGAAAACTTCTCCTCACCAAGTGCCAGATAATCAATATCATCAGCCTTTCTCAAACCATATATCTCCAACACAATACTGGAGGCCAGAACAACTTCATCGCACTTAAACTCGTTTATCCTCATGAATTCCCTGAAAGATTCAAGCCTAGCAGCGGTGCCTGAAAACCTGTCTGGCCGGGCATACTCCAGAAAATGTCTGGCATTAATATTCAGCAGCCAAAGAGCAAGCCGACTGGCCTCATCTTCCATGAGTATCGACCAGTTCCCTATGCTAGAAATGGATCCAGTGGGGTCCAGCTGTGCCAATGACACCGGTGTGATTATCTGCAGTTCCAGTGTTGCGGATTCTCGCGGCAGGACGATGCCGGCAAACCGCGCCAGGTTACTCCGGAACCGGGGTGTGAGTGCTATCCGCTCTTGATAGACTGCCTTGCCGGATGGCACCTCTTTCTCTACGTTCGGGAGAGGGGAAAGATCTTCCGAGAGAGAGCGAAGCGCCATATGGTAGGGGGCTTCAGGGGCTTGAAAGCATGAAAGTATACTGTGCTGATTTGCTTGATGACTCACATGCTGACTACGAGCAGTCTTTCCATGCATAGCGAATCTCTCTCGAATCTGTCAATGGCTATCTGAACTGACCCACTAGCGGCCAGTACTATTGGACCACTTCATCCTCATCTCGATAGACCGGGAGTTCTCGGCGAAAATTTGCCACCAGGCCGGGGGTTATGGGCTCGATATCCACCAAGTGGTCAATGTCCGGCGCGTCGGCCTGGTAATCGATGTGCCCTCCCGGCGCCATGGCACACCCGGTCAGGCTACCGGCCATTGAGGAAGGGAAGTATCCAGGTGCGCCTGAGTAGAGGGGCCATAACGGTATCCTTATCTCATGTCATGGGCATGAGACGCTGTCATTGTCGATCCATACCATGCTTCCTACGTCCAGCCACGCTACCGCCCTGGAGTGTTGCCATGGCATTCTCCAAAGCCGCACACTTCATCTTGGATGGCCAAGCCTTAACGCTCCAATCAGCCGGTCGACCCTGTCTGATAGCTACAAAAGTAAAGATTCTGCATACACAAGATTACATAGTGAGCCGATTTCTGCGCACCTTATTTTTCTCGTGTTCTTTTTGGGAGGAAGTCATGTGAGAGCTGGAGCCGGGAGCATCATCGATGCTCGGCATAGCCGGATGAAGACTGCACCGCCGGGTCTTGAGCTCGTGGATGAAAGCAGCGCCATCCATCTCAGGCGGTTACGCATAAAAACGCCGGTCGAGGTCGACCGGCGCGGTTGAAGAACGTAATACTCGATTGCCTAGAACACCCGATTGAGCCCGTTCTGGGCGGCCACCCGGTAGGCCTCGGCCATGGTGGGATAGTTGAAGGTGGTGTTGACGAAGTACTTGAGGGAGTTGGCCTCGCCCTGCTGCTGCATGATCGCCTGGCCGATGTGGACGATCTCCGAGGCCTGGTCGCCGAAGCAGTGGATGCCGTAGATCGCCAGGCTGTCCTGGTCGAAGAGGATCTTCAGCATGCCCACGGTATCGCCGGTGATCTGGGCCCGCGCGGTATCCTTGAAGAAGGCCTGGGCCACCTCGTAGGGCACCTTCGCCTCGGTGAGCTCGCGCTCGGTGCGACCGAAGGAGCTGATCTCGGGGATGGTGTAGATGCCGGTCGGCACCTCGCTGACGAAGCGATACTCACGCTCGAGCAGTTCGTCGCAGGCGTTGACCCCCTGGTCGTAGGCGGCACTGGCCAGGCTCGGCCAGCCGATCACGTCACCGGCGGCGTAGATGTGCGGGATGGCGGTACGGTAGTGGTCGTCGACCTGAAGCTGGCCGCGACCGTTGGCCTCCAGGCCGATGCTCTCCAGGCCCAGCTGGTCGGTGTTGCCGGTACGGCCGTTGGCCCACAGGAAGGCGTCGGCACGCAGCCGCTTGCCCGACTTGAGGTGTACGGTGACACCAGACTCATCACCCTCGACCCGTTCGTACTCCTCGTTGTGGCGGATCAGCACCCCGTGCTTGCGCAGGTGATAGGAGAGCGCATCGGAGATCTCGTCGTCGAGGAAGGAGAGCAGGCTGTCGCGGTTGTTGATCAGGTCGACCTTGACGCCGAGCCCCGAGAAGATCGAGGCGTACTCGCAGCCGATCACCCCGGCACCGAAGATGATCAGGGTGCGCGGCGTATGATTCAGGCTGAGAATGGTGTCTGAGCAGTAGATGCGCGGATGGCGGAAGTCGATATCCCCCGGCCGATAGGGGCGTGAGCCGGTGGCGATGATGACCTTCCGGGCGACCAGTTCCTCCATGCCCTCGTCATTGCCGCGCACCAGCAGGGTATGCTCGTCCTTGAAGCGGGCGACGCCGCTGAACAGGTCGATGCGATTGCGCGCATAGAAGTTGGTGCGCATCGCCACCTGCTGGTCGATGGTGGCACGGGATCGCTCCATCACGCGGGGAAAGGAGAACCAGCGCGGCTCGCCGATGTCGCGGAACATGCGGTTGGTGTTGAACTGCATGATCTGCTTGACCTGGTGGCGCAACGCCTTGGACGGGATGGTGCCCCAGTGGGTGCAGTTGCCCCCTACCGTAGGCTGCTTCTCGACCACCGCCACCCGCCTGCCGTGCTTGGCGGCGTTGATCGCGGCACTCTCGCCCGCGGGGCCGGTCCCGATCACCACCACGTGATAGTTATGGACTGCCATGGACTCTCGCGTCTCCTTGTTCCCTTGAAAGGCGCAAGCCGCAAGCCGCCACCGAGCTAGTCAGCGACAATGGTTTTGCTTATCGCTTACAGCTTCAAGCTTACGGCTCCGGCCGAAGCCCGGTCAGCGCTTGGTGGCGTCATAGCCGAGATCGGCGCCGCGGCTCTCGTCGCTACGGCGGCGGGCACTGCCCTGGCGCTTGCGGTTCTCTTCCTCGCAGACCTCGTCCTTGCCGCCGCAGACCTCGCAGCCCTCCTTGAGGCCAAGCTGGTTGAGCCCGCCGCAGGAGCCGGCGATCGGCTTGCGGCCGAGGATCACCCCGACCGCCATGGCGGCCATGATCAGCAGCATGAAGCCCAGAACGATAAGCCAGATGGTCATGTGTGCTCTCCCTTCGACGACTCCTCGAGGTACGCTTCGAGTGCCGAGCCATGATGAATTTCAATACCTTGTGATGTTAGGACAACGATGCGCACCGCACGCTCCGCGGCCTGCGCAACCGCCTCGGGGCCGGCCGTCATCAGCTCGCGGGCCTGACGGTCGGCCTCGAGGGCCGTGGGCGCCACCACGCTGACCGCAAGAAGTCGGCTGACCGAGAGGAGCCCTCCCGGCTCACCACCCTCGATGATCCACTGGCCCGCACCGTCCCGGGCATCGAGGTGAACCAGGGCGGCGTCGCCGAGCCTGAGCCACGACGTCCCCTGCTCCGGAAGACCGGGCCGGTCGAGGGCCAGTCGCCAGGGGCGCCCGCCCGTCTGCCCCCGGGTACGCACCACCCCGCCCAGCTCCAGCATGGCATGCTCGATGCCGCGGTTCTCGAGCAGCGCATCGAGCCGGTCGACCGCCAGTGCCCGGCTCATCTGCAGCAGAGAATCCGCCAGCGGGTCGTCATCGTTCGCCGCCCCGGAAAGCAGCGCTCGACGGGCCTGACGCAACGGCACCAGCAGCCGCGCCAGGTCCTGTTCGAGGTTGACCAGTTCACCTTGGATGCCGGCCACCAGACGCTCGCGAGCTCCCTCGTCCAGGTCGGCATGCAGGGTGATGTGGTAGCCGGTACCGAGGGCCGTGCCCTCGAACTGGTGAAGCGGTGACTGGCTGCGGCATCCGACCAGCAGCGTCACCGGCAGCAACAGGGCCAACAGAAAGAGGGCCGGCCCGCAGGCCGGCCCCTTGTTTCGCCTTGCGGCGAGGAAGCTCATCCGCCGAAGTCGTCCAGCAGGATGTTCTCGGGCTCGACGCCCAGGTCGAGCAGCATCTTGATCACCGAGGCGTTCATCATGGGTGGCCCGCACATGTAGTACTCGCAGTCCTCGGGGGCCGGATGGTCCTTGAGGTAGTTCTCGTAGAGGACATTGTGGATGAAGCCGGTCGGGCCGTTCCAGTTGTCCTCGGGCTGCGGGTCGGAGAGCGCCAGGTGCCACTCGAAGTTGTCGTACTCCTCGGCCAGCTTGTCGTACTCGTCGTTGTAGAAGGTCTCACGCCAGGAGCGCGCACCGTACCAGAACGAGATCTTGCGCTTCGTCTTGAGCCGCTTGAGCTGGTCGAAGATGTGGCTGCGCATCGGCGCCATGCCGGCACCGCCGCCGACGAAGACCATCTCGGCGTCGGTGTCCTTGGCAAAGAACTCGCCGAAGGGCCCCATCACGGTGACCTTGTCGCCCGGCTTCAGGCTGAAGACGTAGGTCGACATCAGGCCCGGCGGGTGATTGGTGTTGGGCGGCGGGGTGGCGATGCGGATGTTGAACTTGAGGATGCCCTTCTCTTCCGGGTAGTTCGCCATGGAGTAGGCGCGGATGACTTCCTCGTTGTTCTTGTGGGAGAGCTTGAACAGATCGAACTTCTCCCAGTCGCCCCGATACTCCTCCTCGATGTCGAAGTCGGAGAACTTGATGTCGTAGGGCGGGGCCACCAGCTGCACGTAGCCGCCGGCACGGAAGGCCACTTCCTCGCCCTCGGGCAGCTTGAGGTTGAGCTCCTTGATGAAGGTGGCCACGTTGGGGTTGGCGATGACCTCGCATTCCCACTGCTTGACGCCGAAGACCTCCTCGGGCACCTCGATCTTCATGTCCTGCTTCACCGGCACCTGGCAGGAGAGCCGCCAGCCCTCCTTCTTCTCGCGCAGGGTGAAGTGGGACTCCTCGGTGGGCAGGATGGCGCCACCGCCCTCCTCCACGCGGCACTTGCACTGGGCACAGGAGCCGCCTCCGCCGCAGGCGGAGGAGAGGAAGATGCCGTTGGCGGCCAGCGTATTGAGCAGCTTGCCGCCGGCCTGGGTGGTCAGGGTGTGTTCGGGATCACCGTTGACCTCGATGGTCACGTCCCCGGTACTGACGAGCTTGCTGCGGGCAGCCAGGATCACCAGAACCAGGCCGATGACGACCAGGGTGAACATGACCACACCGAGCAAGATGACTGTTGTATCAACCATGTCGGTTTCCTATTGCTTGACGTTGTCTGATTCCCGGCGGCAAGGGTCACCGCCGGGACAGCACGACCGGCTTCAGAGCTGGATGCCCGAGAAGGACATGAAGCCCAGCGACATCAGGCCCACGGTGATGAAGGTGATGCCCAGCCCCTGCAGGGAGCCGGGAACGTCGCTGTACTTGAGCTTCTCGCGGATTCCCGCCAGGGCGGTGATGGCCAGTGCCCAGCCGACCCCGGAACCGAAGCCGTAGACCACGGCCTCGCCGAAGTTGTAATTGCGCTCGACCATGAACAGCACCCCCCCGAGGATGGCGCAATTCACGGTGATCAGCGGCAGGAACACGCCCAGGGCGTTGTAGAGCGCCGGCACATACTTGTCGAGGAACATCTCGAGGATCTGCACCAGGGCGGCGATCACGCCGATGTAGCTCAGGTAGCCGAGGAACGACAGATCGATGTTCTCGGCACCGCTGATGCCGGTCCAGGTCAGGGCCCCCTCGGACAACAGGAAGGTGTAGATCAGATTGTTGACCGGTACGGAAATGGTCAGCACCACGATGACGGCAATGCCGAGGCCGAAGGCCGCGGAGACCTTCTTGGACACCGCCAGGAAAGTGCACATGCCCAGGAAGAACGCCAGGGCCAGGTTCTCGACGAAGACCGAGGCGACGAACAGGCTGATATAGTGTTCCATGTTACACGGCCTCCTTCGGTTCGGTGTTGTGCTTCATCTTGAACTCGCTCTCCTCGATCTGCTCCGGGTTCAGCGTGCGAAGCACCCAGATGATCAGGCCGATGATGAAGAACGCCGAGGGCGGCAGCAGCAACAGGCCGTTGGGCACGTACCAGCCGCCATCCTGCACGGCCTGCAGCACGGTGAAGCCGAACACGCTGCCGGAACCAAACAGTTCACGCACGAAGCCGACGGTCATCAGGATGAAGCCGTAGCCGAGGCCGTTGCCGATGCCGTCCAGGAAGGACAGGCCCGGGGTATTGGTCATGGCGAAGCCTTCGGCGCGCCCCATCACGATACAGTTGGTGATGATCAGGCCGACGAACACCGAGAGCTGCTTGGACATCTCGTAGGCATACGCCTTGAGGATCTGATCCACCACAATCACCAGCGAGGCGATGATGGTCATCTGCACGATGATGCGGATCGACGACGGGATATGGTGCCGGATCAGCGACACGAACAGGTTCGAGAAGGCCGTGACGAAGATCACCGCACAGGCCATGACCAGCGACACGCTCATGCTGGTGGTCACCGCCAGCGCGGAGCAGATGCCGAGCACCTGCAGCGCGATGGGGTTGTTCTTGAAGACTGGCGTCGTCAGGACGCCCTTGGGAGTAGCGGCTGACATGATCAGGCTCCTTCAGCTTCGAGTTCGGCATCGGCGTCCCGAGCGTCTTCCTGCTCGTTGCCGCTGCGGAATTTCGCCAGGTACTCGCCGAAACCTTCCGGGCTCAGCCAGAACTGCAGCATGTTGGTGACGCCGTTGCTGGTCAGGGTGGCACCGGACAGGGCATCGACCTCGTTCTCGTTGCTGGCGCCGCCCTTGGTCAGGTGAATGGCCGGGGCCGGGTCACCCTCAGCGTCGAAGATCTGCTTGCCTTCCCACTGGGCCTGCCAGCGCGGGTTGTTGACCTCGGCTCCCAGTCCGGGCGTCTCGCTGTGCTCGTAGTAGGTGATGCCGACGATGGTGTTGCCGTCACCCTCTACGGACAGGAAGCCACGCATCAGCCCCCACAGGCCCTGGCCACGGATCGGCAGGATGATCTGCTCGGGATCCTCCTCGTCACCTACCAGATAGACGGTGGTGTAGTTCTCCACGCGGGTCAGGCCGGCGGGATCGCGCTCCCCGGACAGGGTACGCGAGGCGGCCGGGTCACGGCGTGCCTCGAAGCCGTCGTAGGTGGCCGCGTCGAACTCGTCGGTGTACTCGCCGGTGCGCATGTCCACCACCCGCGGGATGACGGCCGACTCGAACACCGCATTCACGTCCATGCCCGGTTCGTAGAGGTTGGCCACGCTGAGGATGTTGGTCTTGCGGTCTAGCTCCTGGTTGAGCTGCTGCAGGGGGCGCAGCGCCACCGCAGCCGTCGAGACGATGACCGAACACACGATGCAGAGTGCGAACGCCACCCCCAGGATCTTCTTGATGGAGTTATTGCTCTGTGCCATCAGGCAGTCTCCTCGGCCGGCACACCGGTGCGCTGCAGGCGGCGCTTGATGTTGGCCTGTACAAAGAAGTGGTCGATGAGCGGGGCGAACAGGTTGGCGAACAGGATCGCCAGCATGATGCCTTCGGGGAATGCCGGGTTGACCACACGGATCAGCACGGTCATCACGCCGATCACCACACCGAAGATCAGGCGGCCCGGGTTGGTCATCGAGGCGGACACCGGGTCGGTGGCCATGAACACCATGCCGAAGGCGAAGCCGCCGATCACCAGGTGCCAGTACCAGGGCATGGCGAACATCGGATTGCTGTCGGAGCCGACCAGGTTGAACAGCGCACTGGTCGCCACCATGCCGAGGAAGGTCCCCAGCATGATTCGCCAGGAGGCGATCTTGGTCCACAGCAGCACCGCCGCGCCGATCAGGATGGCGAGCGTCGACACCTCGCCCATCGAGCCGGGAACGAAGCCGATGAAGGCGTCCCACCAGCTGTACTGGCTGGTCAGGGCGGCCATGTTCTCCTGGAAGGCGATGGAGAGCGGCGTCGCGCCGGTGAAGCCGTCGGCCGCCACCCACACTGCGTCACCGGAGATCTGGGCCGGGTAGGCGAAGTAGAGGAAGGCACGACCGGTCAGCGCCGGGTTGAGGAAGTTCTTGCCGGTGCCGCCGAAGATCTCCTTGCCGATCACCACACCGAAGGTGATGCCGAGCGCCACCTGCCACAGCGGGATGGTGGCCGGCAGGATCAGGGCATAGAGCACGGAGGTGACGAAGAAGCCCTCGTTGACCTCATGGCCGCGCTTGACGGCGAACAACACCTCCCAGAAGCCACCCACCACGAAGGTCACCAGGTAGATCGGCAGGAAGTAGGTCGCGCCGAGCACGAAGTTGGCCCACAGGCTGTCGGGGTTGTGGCCGCTGGCGAGGATCATCATGATCGCCTCGCGCCAGCCGTCCATGGAGGCGAAGCCGTCGGCGATGGCCATGTTGGACTGCCAGCCGGCGGCCCACATGCCGAACAGCATGGCCGGGAAGGTGCACAGCCACACGGTGATCATGATGCGCTTGAGGTCGATACCATCACGCACGTGGGCGGTGGTCTTGGCCACGTTGGGCGGCGAGTAGAAGATGGTGTCTACCGCCTCGAAGAGCGGGTAGAACTTCTCGTACTTGCCGCCCTTGTGGAAGTGCGGCTCGAGATTGTCGAGTGTCTGTCGGATCGCCATCATCAGGCCTCTTTCTCGATCATGGTGAGGTTGTCGCGCAGGATGGGACCGTATTCGTACTTGCCGGGGCACACATAGGTGCACAGGGCCAGGTCCTCTTCATCCAGTTCCAGACACCCGAGTTGCATGGCCGTCTCGATGTCACCGACGATCAGCGAGCGCAGCAGCTGGGTGGGCAGGATGTCCAGTGGCATCACCTCCTCGTAGGTCCCCACCGGCACCATGGCCCGCTCGGAACCGTTGGTCGAGGTGGTCGGCGCATAGTGCTTGAGGCCGGTGAACTTCGACAGGTAGATCCCCAGGACCGAGTGGCGGTGGGCGCCAAGCGACATCCAGCCCATGAAGACGCGCTTGTTGCCCTCTTCCAGCAGGCTGAACTGGCTGTGGAAGCGCCCCAGGTAGCGCAGGCTGCCCTCGCAGGTAAAGCCCGAGAAGACCGAGCCGGAGATGACGCGGGTGCCATCGGGGTCGATCACCTCACCGGCCAGCAGTTCTTCGGTGCTGGCGCCGATGCGGGTACGCAGCAGGCGCGGCTTTTCGGCGCGCGGCCCCCCCACGGCGACGACCCGGTTCATGTCCAGCTTGCCTTCGGCGAAGAGCTTGCCGAAGGCGATCACGTCCTGGTAGCCGATATGCCAGACACGCTTGTGCAGCGCGACCGGCGAGAGGTAGTGGATATGGGTGCCCACCAGACCGGCCGGATGCACACCACCGAAGGTCTCGACCTGGACCCCCTTGACGTCGCCGCCCGGAATGCGGGCACCGGGAGCGGTGCACAGATAGACCTTGCCCTCGGTCAAGCGGGCCAGGACCTTGAGGCCGTCCTCGAAGGCCTGCGGCTGCTCGTTGATGATCTCGGCCGGGTCGGCGCACAGTGGATGGGTGTCGACGGCGGTGACGAAGATGTCCGCCGGCACGCCGTCGAGGGCCGGGGTGCGCGAGTACGGGCGGGTGCGCAGCGCGGTCCACAGGCCGGACTCGACCAGCTGGTCGACCACGGCCTGGCGCTCCAGGCCCTCGAGCTTGTCACGGCCATGGGCGGCGAACTCGACCGCCTCCTCGTTCTCGTCGACCTTGATCACCACCGACAGCAGCTTGCGCTTCTCGCCACGGTTGATTGCCACGATCTCGCCGGCGGCAGGCGCGGTGAAGCGCACGCCTTCGATCTTCTTGTCGGTGAAGAGCAGCTGGCCCAGCTTGACTCTATCCCCCTCCCGGACCTCCATGGTCGGCTTCATGCCGACGTAGTCGGTACCCAGGATCGCCACGTGACGTACCGGGCGCGCATCCTCGATGCGCTGCTCGGGCGCCCCCGTGATGGGGAGATCCAGGCCTTTCTTGACTTCGATCATAGTCTCGCCCAGTTGATGGATCGGATATACGAAGGAAAGGGGTTCGAATGGAATCGAATTCTTGTGGTGTCAGTACGTTACCAGTCAGGCCCGAGGCAAGCTCGGACCACCCCGAAAAATCCTCGGTATTATAAAGACAAGCCTGGGTGATGACCACCTGCCTGAAGGTCGCAGACGATGCCCGGAGGCAAGTGAAAAATTGTCGCAGACTGTGGAATCTGCGTTGAAATCGACGACGAACAGCCGGTTCGGCGGGAGGCAGGAGCGCCCGAGACGGCACGCCGCCCCTTCGCTCGAGGGGGCGGCGCGGTCAGGACTTACGACCGGGAGCGGGGCAGCTTGAGGAATTTCACGTTGGAGACGTGCTGCAGGATGCGCACGACCTGGCAGCTGTAGCCGAACTCGTTGTCGTACCAGACGTAGAGCACGGCATGCTTGCCGTTGGCGATGGTGGCCTTGGCATCGACGATGCCGGCATGGCGGTTGCCGACGAAGTCCGAGGAGACCACCTCGGGCGAGTCGACGTAGTCGATCTGCTTCTGGTAGGCCGAATCGATCGACATGCGACGCAGGTAGTCGTTGAGCGCCTCGGCGTCGGTCTCCTTCTCCAGGGTCAGGTTGAGGATCGCCATGGAGACGTTGGGCGTCGGCACGCGAATGGCGTTGCCGGTCAACTTGCCGGAGAGCTCCGGCAACGCCTTGGCCACGGCCTTGGCGGCGCCGGTCTCGGTGAGCACCATGTTGAGCGGCGCGCTGCGGCCGCGGCGATCGCCCTTGTGGTAGTTGTCGATCAGGTTCTGGTCGTTGGTGTAGGCGTGCACCGTCTCCACATGGCCGTTGGCGATGCCGTACTCGTCGCTGAGCACCTTGAGCACCGGCACGATGGCGTTGGTGGTACAGGACGCCGCCGACAGGATGCGATCGTCCTGGCTGATGTCGCCGTCGTTGATGCCGAAGACGATGTTCTTGACATCGCCCTTGCCCGGGGCGGTCAGCAGCGCCTTGGCGACGCCCTTGCACTGCAGGTGCTGGCCCAGGCCCGCCTCGTCGCGCCAGATACCGGTGTTGTCCACCACCACGGCGTTGTCGATACCATAGGCGGTGTAGTCCACGTCGGTCGGCGAATCGGCGTAGATCACCTGGATGACGTTGCCGTTGGCGGTGATGGTGCGCGCCTCGGGGTCGACCTGGATGGTGCCGTCGAAGGGGCCGTGCACGGAGTCGCGGCGCAGCAGGCTCGCCCGCTTCTCGAGGTCCTTGGCGATGTCGCCGCGGCCCCGCACGACGATGGCCCTCAGGCGCAGCAGGTTGCCGCCACCGGCCTTCTCGACCAGCACCCGGGCCAGGATGCGCCCGATGCGGCCGAAGCCGTAGAGCACCACGTCCTTGGGCTCGCCGTTGCTGCCGTTGGGGTCGTGGGCATCGACGATCTCGGCGAGCTCCTCGCGCAGGAAGGCCAGGGCGTCACCGCCGCCGCGCTTCTTGAAGGCCACGCCCAGCTTGCCCACGTCGACGTGGGCCGGGCCCAGGTTGAGCTGGGTCATCGCCTGGACAAGCGGGAAGGTGTCCAGCACGGAGAGTTCGGTCCCCTCGATCTTCCGCACATAGCGATGGTCCTTCAGGATGCGGATCACCGAGCGGTTGAACAGCGAGCGCCCGTAGAGGGTCGTGACCACGTTGTTGCGACGGTAGAGGCTGCCGATCAGCGGGATCATCTGCTCGGCGGTCGCCTGGTTGTCATGCCATGCCTGGAAGACGGTATCGAGGGGTTGCTCACTCACGGGAAGCCTCTCTGATGGTGTAAAGGGGTCGTCGTCATTATCGGGGGGCCGTCCGCCCGGGGCAATCGCAGTATGGTCGCAGCCGCTGTAGGGGGATTACAGGAAACGGCGTTTGACTACAAGCGCGCGTCATGGGGCTGGTATGATGGTCCCGGAATCCAGCTGAAACCACTGCGGGAGGGGTTCGTGCCTCACCGCCACCCAGCCGAAGAGACCATGCCGAACTTCTCGCCGCTCGACCCCCCGAGGCCACAGGGCCTGCGCGACACCCTCTACTGGCAGACGCCCCCCGGCAGCGCCAGCGCCCTCGCCCTGGCCCGACTGGCCAGCGATGCGCCGCTGCTGGTGGTCACCGCCGACACCGCCCAGGCCCAGCGCCTGGAGAACGACCTGCGCTTCTACGCCCGGCTGCCGGTACTGCCCTTTCCCGACTGGGAGACCCTGCCCTACGACAGCTTCTCGCCCCACCAGGACATCGTCTCGGCCCGGTTGCGGACCCTGCGCCTGCTGCAGGACGGCGAGCACGGCATCGTGCTGGTGCCGATCAATACCCTGATGCAGCGGCTGCCGCCGGTGGAGTACATCGCCGGGCGGGTGCTGACCCTGGAGGTGGGCATGCGCCTCGATCGGGAAGGCTTCCGCGAGAGCCTGTCCCGGGCCGGCTACCGCGCCGTGGAGACCGTCTTCGAACCCGGCGAATACGCCCTGCGTGGCGCCCTGATCGATCTCTTCCCCATGGGCAGCGAGACCCCGCTGCGCATCGACCTGTTCGACGACGAGGTCGACACCCTGCGTCGCTTCGACCCGGACAGCCAGCGCAGCCAGGACAAGGTCGAGCGCGTCGAGCTGCTGCCGGCCCACGAGTACTCGCTGTCGCGCTCGGCCATCGCCTGCTTCCGCGAGGGCTTCGAGACCCTGTTCGACGTCGACCCGCGCCAGTGCCCGCTCTACGTGGACGCCCTCAAGGGCATCCCCTCCCCCGGCCTGGAGCAGTACCTGCCGCTGTTCTTCGAACGGACGGCGACCCTGTTCGAGCACCTGGCCGAGGGCACCCGGGTGGCCCTGCTGCCCGGTGTTCGCGAGGCCGCCGAACACCACTGGGCGTCCATCGAGAGCCGTTTCGAGAACCTCGGCGTCGACCCCACCCGACCGCTTCTGCCCCCCCATCGCGCCTTCGTCCCGGTGGCCGAGGTGTTCGGCGCCATCAAGCGCCACCCGCGGGTGGCGCTGACCGACGACGCCGACCATCGCCATGCCCACCTGCCCCGGGCGAAGGCGGCGCCCGCCGTGGCGGTCGACGCCCGGGCCAGGCAGCCGCTCGCCGCCCTCGAGACCTTCCTCGCCGAGCACGTCGACAGCCGGGTGCTGTTCGTCGCCGAGTCACGCGGGCGACGCGAGGCGATGGAGGAGACCCTGGCCCCGCTGCACCTGGCCCTGCCCCATGTAGAGGGCTTCGACACCTTCCTCGCGGGCGAGACGCGCCTGGCGATCACCGAGGGCGAGATCGACGCCGGCCTGTGGCTGACCGCGCCGGATCTTGCCGTGATCAGCGAGACCGAGCTGTTCGGCGAGGTGGTGCGCCAGAGCCGCCGGCGCGAGAAGGCCACCGACGACAACGAACTGGCGATCCGCCACCTCTCCGAGCTGCGCCCGGGCGCCCCGGTGGTGCACCAGGCTCACGGGGTGGGGCGCTACCAGGGGCTCGAGACCCTCCAGGCCGGCGGCCAGGCCGCCGAGTTCGTCTCCCTGGAGTATGCCGACGGCGCCCGCCTCTACGTGCCCGTCGACAGCCTGCACCTGATCTCCCGCTACGCCGGGGTCGACGACGAGCTGGCCCCGCTGCACCGGCTCGGCTCCGACCAGTGGGACAAGGCGCGGCGCCGCGCCGCCGAGAAGATCCGCGACACCGCCGCCGAGCTGCTCGATATCTACGCCCGCCGCGAGGCCCGCGAGGGCTTCGCCTGTGCGCCGCCGGATATCGAGTACGCCCGCTTCGCGGCCAATTTCCCCTTCGAGGAGACGCCGGACCAGCGCGCCGCCATCGCCGCCGTGCTCGGGGACATGACCGCGCCGCGGCCCATGGACCGGGTGGTGTGCGGCGATGTGGGCTTCGGCAAGACCGAGGTCGCCATGCGCGCCGCCTTCCTCGCCGTGCACTCGGGTCGCCAGGTGGTGGTGCTGGTACCCACCACCCTGCTCGCCCGTCAGCACTTCGAGAACTTCCGCGACCGTTTCGCCGACACCGCGGTGAACATCGAGCTGATCTCCCGCTTCACCGAGGGCAAGGGGCAGGCCGCCTCCCTCAAGCGCATCGAGGGCGGCCAGGCGGACATCGTCATCGGCACCCACAAGCTGCTGTCGAAGTCGATGAAGCTGCCCAACATGGGCCTGCTGGTCATCGACGAGGAGCACCGCTTCGGGGTGGCCCAGAAGGAGCGCCTCAAGAGCCTGCGGGCGGAGGTGGACATCCTGACCATGACCGCCACGCCGATCCCGCGGACCCTGAACATGGCCATGAGCGGCATCCGGGACCTCTCGATCATCGCCACGCCGCCCGCCCGGCGCCTGTCGGTGAAGACCTTCGTCCAGCAGCGCGACGAGGCGGTGATCAAGGAGGCCCTGCTGCGCGAGATCCTGCGCGGCGGCCAGGTCTACTTCCTGCACAACGAGGTCAAGACCATCGAGACCGCCGCCAGCAAGGTACGCGAACTGGTGCCCGAGGCGCGGGTCGGGGTCGCCCACGGTCAGCTGCCCGAGCGGGCACTGGAGCGGGTGATGTCGGACTTCTACCACAAGCGCTTCAACGTGCTGGTCTGCTCCACCATCATCGAGACCGGCATCGACGTGCCCAGCGCCAACACCATCGTCATCGAGCGCGCCGACAAGTTCGGCCTGGCCCAGCTGCACCAGCTGCGTGGCCGGGTCGGGCGCAGCCACCACCAGGCCTACGCCTACCTGCTGGCGCCTCCGCCGCGGGCCATGACCCGGGATGCCGTCAAGCGCCTGGAGGCCATCGCCGGGGCCGAGGAGCTCGGCGCGGGCTTTACCCTGGCCAGCCACGACATGGAGATCCGCGGCGCGGGCGAACTGCTCGGCGAGGAGCAGAGCGGACAGATGGAGGCCATCGGCTACGGGCTCTACATGGAGATGCTCGACCGGGCGGTGAAGGCGATTCGCGCCGGCAAGACCCCCAACATCGAGGCGCCCCTCGACGAGGGCGTCGAGATCGGCCTGAACCTGCCGGCATTGATTCCCGATGACTACCTGCACGACGTGCAGCAGCGCCTGGTGATGTACAAGCGCATCGCGAGCGCCGCGAACGAGGCCGAACTCAAGGAGCTGCAGGTGGAGATGGTCGACCGCTTCGGCCTGTTGCCAGTCCCGGTGAAGACCCTGCTGCGCCAGACGCGACTGCGCCAACGCGCCGAGAAACTCGGCATCGTGCGCCTCGAGGCGGGGCCGGAGAAGGGCCGGGTGATCTTCGGCGGCCAGACCCGGGTCGACCCCCTGACCCTGGTCGAGCTGATCCAGGGCGCGCCCGACCGCTACCGCCTCGATGGCGCCGACACCCTGCGCTTCGAGGCGAACATGGAGAAGGCAGAGGCGCGCTTCCAGGCGGTGGAGCAACTGCTCGAGGCCCTCAACCGCAAGGCCGAGGCGGCCTGAACGAGATTTTCCCGTGGCGAACCGCTGCGCCATAGGGCATTCTATACTGTTAGCCAAGCGGAACATCGCAGCCTGATCCCTGACACTGCCGGCAAGGACACCGGCGTGTCGTGACAACCGTCATGTACGGCAACGGACACTTGGCCGTCCGCCCGGACGACAGCACTACGAGATAATGACGTCGATGAAACCTTCAAGACTGGCCAGCCACTCGGCGATGGGCCTCCTGACCCTGGGCCTGACCGCCGCCCTGGCGGCCGCCATGCTCCCCAGCACCGCCCTCGCCGAGGAGGCGGAGCCGGTGCGCGGCCACTATCCGCTGCCCGAGACCGGCAACGTGATCGGCGAGGTCTATACCGTCACGGTCGAGGAAGGCGACACCCTGATCGACCTAGCCCGCGAGCACAACGTGGGCTACGAGGCGATCCGCATGGCCAACCCGGATGTCAGCCTCTGGGCGCCCTTCGCCGGTACCGAGGTGGTCATTCCGAACCGCCATATCCTGCCCGACGCCCCTCACGAGGGCATCGTGATCAACCTCTCCGAGTTGCGGCTCTACTACTACTCGGGCGAGGACGTGGTCGAGACCTACCCGATCAGCGTGGGCCGTGACGGCTTCGCCACGCCGGTGGGCGTGACGAAGACCACCGTCAAGGTCGAGGATCCGGCCTGGTCGCCGCCGCGCTCCATGCGCGAGGAGGCGGCGGCCAGGGGGGAGCCGGTGCCCAGCGTGGTGCCCCCGGGCCCGGACAACCCCCTGGGCCGTCATGCCATCCTGCTCGGCCTGCCGAGCTACCTGATCCACGGTACCAACAAGCCCGACGGCGTCGGCATGCGCGCCAGCCGCGGCTGCATTCGCATGTTCCCCGAGGACATCGAGTCGCTCTACGAGCGGGTGCCGAGCGGTACCAAGGTGAACATCGTCGACCAGCCCTTCAAGGCCGGCTGGTCGGAGGATGGCGAGCTCTACGTCCAGTCCTTCCCGCAACTGGAGGAGAACGAGGGCACTTTCGAGCCGTTTCTCAACGCCATCGAGGTGGTGACCCGCGCCTTCGGCGAGGAGCAGCCCCCGATCGACTACGCCATGCTGCGCGGCGTGGTGGAGAGCCCCGATGGCAGCGTGGTCTCCCTGCTGCGCGAGGCCGAGGAGGAGCCCACGCCGGCTGCCCCATCGCGCGAGGAGGCCAATGGGCTGTTCCAGGAACTGGAGATCACGGCCCTGGTCGGCCGGCCGAACTGACCACGGCCAGGCAGGTTTCGCCCCCGAGACCGACAGGGCAGCAACGAGAAAACCCCGCCGAGGCGGGGTTTTCTCGTACTGCAGAACCGCCTGCCATCCATGGATGGAGGCGGCACTCCGGCAGAATTACTTCTGCATGGAGCGCTGGAACATGCGGTTCATCTCCTCACGGTTCTGCTCGGACATCTGCAGAGCCGCCTGGGCGTCACGCTGCGCCTGGTTGGCAGTGTTCTGGGCCTGGGTGGCAATGCTACGAGCTTCAGCGGCGTCGGCCTGGGCGGCCTCGGCAGTCTGACGCACTTCTTCCAGAGCGCTGTTGGAAGCACAGCCGGCCAGGATGGCCAGGGAGGCAGCAGCGGCGGTCAGCTTCAGGGTGGTCTTCAGAGTCATGGTGTTCTCCTTGAGTCTTCCTTGGGTAGTGCGTTGGTGATGCCTGAGATCAGGCTTCCTGCTCATGCAGGATTTTCTTGCAGCGACTTCTGCTGCGAAGCACAGGAGTCAAACGCTGTTTTATTATACACAACGGCGCTTGTCCATAGCCAGGAACGTCCCTTGCGCAGGTAAAGCCTAGCGGATCACGACGCGAGTGCCAATGTCGATCAACTCCGCCAGCCGCTCGATCTGGGCATCGGTCACCGCCACACAGCCCTGGGTCCAGTGGAAACGGCTATGGATGTCGGGGTCGCCCTTGCCGATTCCATGGATACCGATGAACCCCCCCAGGGCCGTCTGCTGCGGGGGATGGCCGCGACGGCGATAGTAGTCGAAATAGTCGTCGTAGTCCTGCTGGGTGTAGATCCCCGACTCCAGCGCCATGCGTGCATGGGAGGGCGTCGGATAATCGATACCGATGAAGATGTGCCAGTCGCTCTCGCGGTTGAAACGGTTGACGCGGAATTCACCGAGCGGGGTCGCGTTATCGCCTCTCGTCCGCTGGGTCCTGGCCCCGCCACGACCCAGGGAGATCGGGGCGAAGCGCTCGAGTTGGGCATTGCCACGATAGACGGTCAGGGTGGCGTCGCGGTCGTCGACCAGCACCCAGAGTTCGTCGGGGTACTCCGGCAGATGGGCACGGGACAGCATGGTCTCGATCAGGTCGGCCCGGGCGATATCCGCCCCAAGCAGCGTGAACGGAGCGCTCAGCGCCATCAGGGTGAAGCGGCGGCGAGACAAGGGGGTCATCGGGTGGTTCTCGACAGCGTTGAATGACAGGTCGGGCGGCCAAGCGTGACCGAGCCGAACGAAACGGAAATTGATGTCGTTATAACGCACTCCGCCCTCCCCCTGCCAGGTGTTCTCCCTCAACGCAGCGCCCTGCCCCTGCCCACCCCAGCCGGGCCGCGTTGGCGACCACGCTCAGCGAGCTCAGCGCCATGGCCAGCACGGCGACCTGGGGCGGGATCACCATCCAGGCCGCCAGGCCCAGGGCCAGGGCGTTGTAGAGTACCGACAGCAGCAGATTCTGGCCCATCACCCGGCGAGTGGCCCGAGCGATGTCGATGGCCTCGCGCACGCCGCCGGGGCCCGGGCGCAGCAGCAGGATGGCGGCGGCATCGCGGGCCGCCGTACTGGCTCCGAGGGGCGCCACCCCCACGCTGACGGCCGCCAGCGCCGGGGCGTCGTTGATGCCATCGCCGACATGCAGCGAAGGCCGCGGCAGTGCCGCCACCAGGGCGCGCTTCTGCTCGGGGGATCGCCCGGCGAAGCAGGCCGACGCGGCCAGGCCCAGCTCGGCACCCAGGCGCCGCACCAGGCAAGGACGATCGCCGCTGACCAATGCCAGGAGCACCCCCTCGTCACGCAGGGACGCCAGCAGCGGTGCAGCCGAGGGATCCGGGGCATCGGCCAGCCACAGGCTGCCGAGCCAGTGGCGCCCGCGGGCCAGGTCGACCCGGGTGCAGGCCGGATCGTCGGCCATGTCCGCCGGCGGCGAGATGCCGAGCTCGGCGAGCCAGGCGGGCGAGCCGATACGCAGGGTACGCTCCTCCCCTTCCCCCGGCCTCGGCGGTGCCAGCCAGGCGATACGGCCACGCCCGGCTCGCTCCTCGACCCGCCAGGGCGCCTCGTCCGGCAACACACCCCGTTCCAGCGCCCGGTGGCGAATCGCCCGGCCCGCCGGATGCTCGCTGCCCCACTCCAGCCGGGCAGCCAGCCGCAGCAACGCCACTTCCGTCCCCCCCGGGGCGGGGTGCAGCGCCGTGACCGTCAGCTCGCCCAGGGTCAGGGTGCCGGTCTTGTCGAAGGCCACCGCTTGCAGCCGGCCGGCCAGCTCCAGGGCCGCCGGGTCGCGGAACACCACGCCCCGCTCCAGGCCCCGGGCACTGCCCGCCAGGCTGGCCAGGGGCAGGGCCAGCCCCACCGCACAGGGGCAGGCCACCACCAGCACCGCGAGCGAGCGCACCAGGGCCTCCTCCGCCGGCATACCGGCCGCCAGCAATGCCCCCAGGGTGGCCAGCGACAGCCCGAGGGCCAGCGGCGAGAGCCAGGCCGCGAAGCGCTCGGCCAGCACCCGCCGCTGGCCCTTGGCGGCCTGGTGCCGCCGCATGTCGCGGTAGAGCCTGTCCATGCGACACTCCCCGGCCCGGGCCGTGACCGCCAGGGTCAGGGCATCGCCACGGTTGCGGCCGCCGGCCATCACCCGGTCACCGCGCGTCAGCCGTTGCGGCCGACTCTCGCCGGTGAGCGGCGAGAGATCGAGTCGGGCCCCGGCATCGAGCAGCACGCCATCCAGGGGCACCTGCTCCCCGGCCGCCACCTGGAGCCGCTCCCCGATGGCCACCGCCTCGAGCGGCACGCGGGCCGTACCCGACTCGCGCAGCACCGTGACCTCCACCGGGGTCGGCGCCAGCCCCTCCAGTGCCCTGAGGCTGCGGTAGCGGGCCAGGGTCTCGATCCAGCGCCCGGCCAGCAACAGCAGGATCAGCATCACCGCGGTATCGAAGTAGACCTCTGCCGAACCACGCCACAGCAGCCACAGCGAGACCGCCAGGGCAGCGGCGACCCCCAGCGACACCAGGGCGTCCATGCCGGGCCGGCCGGCACGCAGGGTCCGCCAGGCGGCCACGTAGAAGGGCACGCCGGCATGCAGCACCACGGGCACGGCGAAGGCGCCGGAGACCAGCGCCAGCACCCGCTCGAGCCGCGGCTCGGGCAGTGCTCCCGCATAGATCAGCAGCGACGCCAGCAGGCTCCACATGCCGAACAGCGCCGCCACCAGCAGCCGTCCGGTCAGACGGCGGCTCTCGGCATCCAGGCGCGCCTCGGCATCCTGCACCGATTCCAGCGCCCGTAGCCGGTACCCCAGGCGCGCCACCGGTGGCGCCAGGCGCTCGACGCCGATGGCCTCGGGCGCGCCCGCCACCCACAGGGTCGCACTGGCGTAGTCGATGCCCACCCGCCTTACGCCCGGCAGGCGGCCCAGGCGGTGCTCGATGGCCAGGGCGCAGCCGCTGCACCACAGGCCCTCCAGCGAGTAGAGCGCTTCGTCGCTCGAGGCAACGACGTCGGAGCAAGGAGCGGCCCGGGGAGTGGCGATCGACGGCATGGGGCGTCACCTCGCAGCGGCATCAAAGACAGGGTGGCAGCGCCACCAGCGGCAGGGCGACGACGGCCACCCCCGCCGCCGAGAAGAGGTGCAGCCCGGCGGCCAGGGCCGCCAGGAAGCGCGCGCGGCCTCGCTCGCGGCGTGCCGCGCCCAGGCAGAAGCGCACCAGCCAGCCCAGCAGCCCGAGGGTGGCGAGTGTCATCAGGCCCAGCCAGAGGTTGATGCCGGTCATCGCCCCCTGCCCGGGGGCCGGGGGCGCCGCGGCACAGGCCACCGAGAGCCCGCCGTAGAGCACCACGAACCACAGGCTCCAGAGCGTCAGGCCGAGCATCAGTTGCAGCGGGTGGTCGGCCTCGAGCCAGGGAAAGCGCCGCCTCATGCCCTACCCCCGATCAGCCACGGCAGCAGGCCCAGCGCCACCACCAGGATCCAGTAGACGCCGAGCTGGTAGCGCCACAGCAGCACCACTACCTCGGGCTCGAAGGGCAAGCGGGCACCGACCAGGCCGAGGGCGGCGCGCCACCCCTGCAGGCCGGCCATCACGCTGGCCAGCAGCCCATGTATCAGGGTATAGCCCAGCGCCACCAGCAGCACGGCGTCATGGGCGCTGGCCGTCGGCGCCAGCTCCGCCCGCCACAGCAGTGCGCCCCCCAGCAAGAGATGCAGCCCCCCCAGGGCCGCGATGGCGAACAGCGCGGCCGCAAGGCCGGCGTCCTCACCGCTGCGCAGGGAGCGCAGGCGCCGCTCCAGCCAGAGCGTCCCCAGGGTAAAGGCGGCCCCGGCCGCCAGCAGCAAGGGTAGCGACAGCGGTGACTGGGCCGGCATCTGCCAGCGGGGCGAGACGGTCCAGAGGTAAAACCAACCGAACAGCAGCGAGAGGAAGAAGGCGCCATCGGCGAGCAGCGCCACCCCCATGGCCCAGCGCCCGGGGCCGTCATGGGTGCGGGAGTGCAACGGCGGGGCATCGGGCTCGTCGCCGCCCAGCGGAGCGGCGACGGGGTGGCCACCGTTCTCCCAGGACCAGCGCAACAGCAGCAGCGCCGCCGCCATGAAGGCCATCAGGGCCAGCGGATAGAGGCGCAACAGCAGACTCACGCAGACCACCGCCAGGCAAGTCGCGGCGACCAGCGGCCACCAGCTGTTGGTGGGCAGGTGGATGACCTCGCGCACCCGGCCGGTGAGCGCCTCGCCGCCGAGCAGCTCGCGGCGGCCGTGACGGGCATCCGCCAGGGCATGCTCGCCACGGGCGATCTCGTCGCCGAGGGCCGGGTTCTCCCATAGCGGGTGGCGGGTCTCGACCCGCGGCAGGCTGGCGAAGTTGTAGGATGGCGGCGGCGTGGCCAGGCTCCACTCCAGGGTGTCGGCCCCCCAGGGATTGGGCGGGGCCGGGCGACCGAAGCGGAAGTGCAGCGCCAGGTCGAGCAGCACCATGGCGATGCCCGCCGACATCATGAAGCCACCGACCGACGAGACCAGGTTGTAGGGGGCCCAGCCCATGGCCGTGTCGTAAGTGTAGAGGCGCCTCGGCATGCCGAGCAGCCCCGTCCAGTGCATGATCAGGAAGGTCAGGTTGAAGCCGAGGAAGGTCAGCCAGAAACCCAGCCGACCCAGCCGCTCCGACGGCAGGCGCCCGGAGACCAGCGGCAGCCAGTAGATGAGCCCCGCCATCAGCGGGAAGAGCATGCCGCCCACCAGCACGTAGTGCAGGTGGGCCACCACGAAGTGGGTGTCGTGGACCTGCCAGTTGAACGGCACCAGGGCGAGCATCACGCCGGTGAGCCCGCCGCAGACGAAGATGATCAGGAAACCGAGGATCCACAGCATCGGCAGGGTCATGCGCGGCCGTCCCAGCCACAGGGTCGCCAGCCAGGCGAAGACCTGGATGGCGGTGGGCACCGCCACCAGCATGCTCACCGCCGAGAAGAACGCCTGGGCGAGTTGGGGAATGCCCACGGTGAACATGTGGTGCACCCAGAGCCCGAAGCTGATGAAGCCAGTGATGATGATCGCCGCCACCACCCAGCCGTAGCCGACGATGGGCCGCCCGGCGAACACCGGCAGCAGGGTCGAGACGATGCCCGCCGCCGGCAGGAAGATGATGTAGACCTCGGGATGGCCGAACAGCCAGAACAGGTGCTGCCACAGGATCGGGTCGCCGCCGCCCGACACGGTGAAGAAGGGCATCCCCGCGGCGCGTTCCAGCTCCAGCAGCACGCTGCCCAGTATCAGTGGCGGAAAGCCCACCACGATCATCAGCGCCATGGCCAGGATGTACCAGGCGAACAGCGGCATGCGGTGCAGCGCCATGCCCGGGGCCCGGGTGCGCAGGATCGACACCGTCAGCTCGACGCCGGCCGACAGCGCCGAGATCTCGATGAAGGTGATGCCGAGCAGCCAGAAGTCGGAGCCCGGCCCCGGGGCGTACTCGCCGCTGCTCAGCGGGGTGTACATGAACCAGCCGCTGGCCGGCGCCATCTCCAGCAGCAGGCTCGAGAAGAGGATGATCGCGCCGAACAGGTAACACCAGTAGCCGAAGGCGGTGAGCCGCGGGCAGACCAGGTCGCGGGTCCCGATCATCTTGGGGATCAGATAGATCGCCAGCCCCTCGAGCATGGGAATGGCGAACAGGAACATCATCACCGTGCCGTGCATGGTGACGACCTGGTGGTAGATCGCCGGCGCCATGAAGGCCTGGTCGGGCAGTGCCAGCTGGGTGCGCACCAGCATCGCCAGCACGCCGCCGAGCAGGAAGAACGCGAGCCCGGTGGCCATGAAGCGCAGCCCCAGGGTGCTGTGGTTGACCACCGTCAGGGCTCGCCAGCCGCGGGGATTGGCCCACACCGCCTCGAGCTCGCGGTGCAGGTGCTCGGGTCCGGCACGGGATCGCGGCGTCTCGCTCATGGGGCCAGGGTCTCCAGCCAGGCGCCGAGGGCCTCGAGGGTCTCGGCGTCGACATGGTCATGGGCGGGCATGCGGTTGCCGGGCTTGAGCGCCTGGTGCTCGGCCAGCCAGCGCGCGATGGCGCCCTCCTCCATGGCCAGGACGCCGGCACCCAGGGTGGCCCGGCTGCCGATATCGGAAAGGTCCGGGCCGGTCGTCCCCTGCGAGAGCCCGGCGACCCGATGGCAGCGGGCACAGTGTTCGGCGAAGGCCACTCGGGCCAGGTCGTGCCCCTCGGCCCGGGGTGGCGGCGAGCGCCGCTCGGCCAGCCAGGCCTCGAAGTCGTCGCGCTCCATGGCCTCCACCTGCAGCTGCATATGGGCATGCTGGGCGCCACAGAACTCGGCGCACTGGGCACCGAAGACGCCGGGCTCGTCGGCCTCCAGGCGGATGCGGTTGACGCGCCCGGGGATCATGTCGATCTTGCCGCCGAGCCGCGGTACCCAGAAGGCGTGGATCACGTCGGCGCCGGTGACGTGGAAGTCCACCGGCTCACCGGCCGGCATCGCCAGCCGGTTGGCGGTGATCACCTCCCCGCCGTCGGCCTCCGGGTAGCGCACCTCCCACCACCACTGGTGGCCGATGACCTCGATCACCTGCGGTGCTTCGCCACCGGGGAGCGGCAGGGGCAGCAACCGCTGCCCGGCCGGCACACCGAAGGCGAGCAGCACCAGGAGGGTCACCCCGGGCAGCAGGATGCCGCCGCCGAGGATCCAGGCCAGACCGAGACGACGCTCACGGGCTTCGCCGCGCCGGGGTGACTCACGGCGCCGGAAGGCGGCGAGCCACAGCCCCACCACGCCCAGGAAGACCAGGGTGAAGGCCGTCAGCATGCCCCACCAGAGCCAGGCCACCTCCTTGGCGGCGGGGCCGGCGGGGTCGAGGATGGAACGGTCGCCGCTGCAGCCGACCAGCACGAGCGACAGCAACGCCAGGGTGGCAAGCTTGACCCCTCTGAAGAGGCGGCCTTCAATGCCAGGGAGGACTCCACGACCGACAGGGAAGCTGCCATGCCCAGAGCGCAACTCAGATCGCCACGACGCTCGATCCATAGCCGCGTCGCCCTCGCCGGCCATCCGCTGCACCCGATGATGATCCACTTCCCGGTGGCCGCCCTGATCGCGCTGGTGGCCAGCGACCTGGGCCATCTCTACACGGCTGACCCCTTCTGGGCCCGCGCCTCGCTGTGGCTGGCCGGGGTCGGCGCCTTCGGCGGCTGGGTCGCCGGCCTGGCGGGCCTGGTCGACCTGGTGTCGGTGAAGGAGATCCGGCGCCTGGTCACCGCCTGGAGCCATGCCATGGTCGCCGTGGTGATGCTCTCGCTGGCCTCTCTGAACTGGCTGTGGCGCTTCCTCGGCGAAGCCCTGCTGCCCTGGGGACTGGTGCTGTCGCTTGCCACCGCGGCACTGATCGCGCTGGCCGGCTGGCTGGGCGGCCAGCTGGTCTACGAGTATGCCGTGGGCGTGGACCTCGACGACTGAGTGATGGCGGTTCGGCATTCCCCCTCTCCCTGGTCGGCGGCGTCCCTCACCATGCCGGCTTGGCCAGTACCAGTGTCACCACGGCCAGCATGGCCGTGGCGGCCAGCACGCCGGCCGCCACGGCGCCCCCCGCCACCCCGCGGGGCTGGCCCTGCTCGAGTCGCAGCACCAGCCAGCCACAGGCGCCGTGGGCCATCACCATGCCGGTCACCGCCAGCAGCTTGAGCACCAGCCAGCTACCCGCCAGGCCATGCACCAGGAACAGCAGCGTGCCCGAGACGATGGCGAGCAGGGCGGCGGGCGTGGCCAGGCCGTTGTAGACGAAGCGCGGCATGGGCGGCGAGCTGGACGCGAAGGGGGGCGGGCCGGACGCGCTACGCGCCGACACCATCAGCAGCGCCGGCAAGTAGAGCAGCGCGCCGCACCAGCTCACCAGCGCCACGATATGCAGAAACTTGATCCAGGGCATGGGCGTACTTGCAGCTCGCGTCCGCCGTCGGACCTCTCTCACCCTAGTCGAGCCCCGCGGTGCCGGCCACTGACCGCCGCCATGACACCCGGCGGTGCCTCAGCCGTAGAGGCCCTGGCTTCTCAGGTAGTCGTCGTAGCTGCCGCTGAAGTCGGTGATGCCGGCATCGCTCATGTCGAGGATCCGGGTGGCCAGCGAGGAGACGAACTCGCGGTCGTGGCTGACGAAGATCAGGGTGCCGGGGTAGTGCTCGAGAGCCAGGTTGAGCGCCTCGATGGACTCCATGTCCAGGTGGTTGGTGGGCTCGTCCATCAGCAGCACGTTAGGGCGGGTCAGCGACAGCTTGCCGAACAGCATGCGGCCCTGCTCGCCGCCGGAGATCACCTTCACCGACTTGCCGATGTCGTCGCTGGAGAACAGCATCCGTCCCAGGGCGCCACGGATCACCTGCTCGCCGCCGTCGGTCCACTGGGCCATCCACTCGAACAGGGTGGCGTCGTTGGCGAAGTCGTCGGCGTGATCCTGGGCGAAGACGCCGAGCTCGGCACTGTCGGTCCAGCGCACCGCCCCGGCCAGGGGGTGCAGCTCGCCGGCCAGTGTCCTGAGCAGCGTGGTCTTGCCGATGCCATTGGGGCCGATGATGGCGATGCGTTCGCCGGCCTCCACGGTCATGCCGAGGCCCTCGAACAGCGGCGCCTCGCCGGGATACCCCTGACTCAAGGCCTCGACGTTTACCGCATTGCGGTGGATCTTCCTGCCCTGCTCGAAGCGGATGAAGGGGCTGACCCGGCTCGAGGGCTTGATGTCCTCGAGCTTGATCTTGTCGATCTGCCGCGCCCGGGAGGTGGCCTGCTTGGCCTTGGAGGCGTTGGCCGAGAAGCGGCTGACGAAGGCCTGCAGCTCGGCGATCTGCGCCTTCTTCCGGGCGTTGTCGGCGTGCTGGCGCTCGCGGGCCGCGGTGGCCGCGGTCATGTAGTCGTCGTAGTTGCCGGGGAACAGCCGGATCTCGCCATAGTCCAGGTCCGCCATGTGGGTGCAGACGCTGTTGAGGAAGTGGCGGTCGTGGGAAATGATGATCATGGTGCTGTTGCGCGCGGTCAGCATCCCTTCCAGCCAGCGGATGGTGTTGATGTCCAGATGGTTGGTGGGCTCGTCGAGCAGCAGCACGTCGGGGTCGGCGAACAGCGCCTGGGCCAGCAGGACGCGCAGTTTCCAGCCCGGCGCCACCTCGCTCATGGGGCCGACGTGCTGCTCGATCGGGATACCCAGCCCCAGCAGCAGCTCGCCGGCGCGGGCCTCGGCGGTGTAGCCGTCGAGCTCGGCGAAGCGGACCTCCAGGTCGGCCACGGCCATGCCGTCTTCCTCGCTCATCTCCGGTAACGCGTAGATGCGCTCGCGCTCGGCCGCCACCTCCCACAGCTCGCGGTTGCCCATGATCACGGTGTCGATGACCCGCTCGGATTCGAAGGCGAACTGGTCCTGGCCCAGCTTGCCGAGGCGCGCGCCGGACTCGACCATCACCTGGCCGGACGACGGCTCCAGGTCACCGCCCAGGATCTTCATGAAGGTGGACTTGCCACAGCCGTTGGCGCCGATCAGGCCGTAGCGGTGGCCGTTGCCGAACTTGATGGAGACGTTCTCGAACAGGGGCCTGGCCCCGAACTGCATGGTGATGTTGGCGGTGGAGATCACGTGGGGGTCCAATCGAGGTGCAAAAGTTCGCGATTGTACCGGTTATGGGCGCGAGTCACACGCCGGGAAGGCGTGACACCAAGGCTATCGCTGGCGGTAACGCTCGAGGCTGTTCCGGCGACAGGTCTGCGAGGGGGCGCTGTGAACCCCTCCATGGGCGCTACCGATTCCCTGCTGCGCTTTCGCATCCTGCTTCGCTTGCAGGGCCGGGGTTGGCCATCCATGGCCAACCCGTTCGGCGGGAAGAACATTCACTGGATGTTCTTCTGATTCCGCCTCACCCATGGAATCGGACCCCCTCTTCGACCTGTCCCCGACGCCTCTCGCTTCGGGTAACTGCGATTGCTCTGGGCGTGGTACTGGCCGGGCCACCTGGGGGATGGGAGGTCAGTCGCTCCGCTCGAGGGTGAACATGGAGAGCAGCTTGTCCCGCTTGCCATAGAGGTGAACCGTGGTCTCCTCGAAGGGAAAGCTATCGAGGTACTCACGGTTGAGGCGCGGCTTGTGGGCATGGATCATCGCCGCCACCAGGCGCTCGCGGTTGACGTAGCCGGACAACCCCACGGAATACCAGAGGACCTCTCCCTCCTTCAGGCACTCCTGCCACCTGGGACGGTCCTCGTGATGCTGCAGCCGAAAGCCCACATCGCGATGCTCGCCGATGTAGAGCAGCTCCTGCACCGCCATCTCGCCGCTCTGGGGGTCGGGACCGGCACGGAAGACACAGAAGATGCCGGACTCGTTGGGCACCTCGCGTAGCTGCTCGTCCGTCCAGTAACCGAGCATCTTGGGAGACAGGGTGATTTCCATCATGGGGTCCTCCTCAATAGTCCTCGAGCCGTTGCATGTCCCCGGCGAGGCGCCGCACCTCCGCCTCGTGGCCCGCGGAGCGCGCCTCGAAGCACGTCTTCTCGTCAGTGGCAGCACCGGTTGGCTCTCGTCTACATCCTAGCCAACGCCCGCGGGCCGCGCCTGGCGTGTATCAACGGGGGACGTTGAAAGACTAGAGCAGCAGTGACTCCTCGATGGGCACGAAGTCGCTGGCCGCACGGATCAGGGAATCGGCGGTGAGGCGCGCCACGCCGACCACGGTCACCCCGACACCGTGGCGCTCGCGCAGCCGCTGCACCAGCAGGTCGAAATCGCCGTCACCGGAGACCAGCACCACCCGGTCGACCTGGGGCGCGACCTCGATGGCGTCCAGGGTGATGCCCACGTCCCAGTCGCCCTTGGCGGAGCCGTCACGGCGCTGGATGAAGGGCTTGAGCTTCACACAGAAACCGATGCCGCGCAGGATGTTCTGGAACTGGCGCTGGCGCGCATCGCCGCGCTCCACCGCATAGGCGTTGGCCACCACCACCTCACGCCCGGTGGCGAAGCGCGCCCAGAAGGCGTTGTAGTCGAAGTGCCGGCCGAAGGCCTGACGCGTGGTGTAGTAGACGTTCTGCACGTCAACGAGGATGGCGACGCGCTCCACGGTGGTCTCCTCCACGCGGCTCACCACTCCTGGCTGGTCTCGCGCAACGCCGCGAGCTCCGCCTTGGCCTCGCGCAGACACCAGCGCAGCTCGTCGGCCAGCGCCGCCCCGCTGCCGGTAGCGATCAGGCCCTGGGCGGCGCCGCTAGTGCGCCGGGCCACGCCATCGCTGCCATGCAGGGCCTCGAGCCGGGCCAGCAGCCAGGCCAGCCAGCTGTCCTCCCGGGAGGCCAGCTCGCGCAGCCGCTGCAGTTCGGCCATGGCGCGCCCCTCGGGGCCGAGCAGCTCGCGCCAGTCGTGCCGCTCGAGCAGCGCATGCTCGGTGACTTCGCGCAGCAGCGACTGCAGCGCCAGCTCGGTCAGCGCCAGGGCCGCCTCCTCCACCGCCATGCGCCGTGCCTCGGCATGCTCGTCGTCGCCGGGGACGACGTCGAGCAGCAACTCGGCCTGGTAGAGCAGTTGATTGGTACGCGAACGCGGGGTCACTTGCGCTTGTCCTCCACCTGCCACTTGCCGTTGTCGAAGGTGGCCTTCCAGCCGGTGGCCTTGCCGTCCTCGTCGGTCATCACGAACTGCTCCCTGGCCTTGCGCGAGAAGCGGATCTGGGCCGGACGGCCGTCCGGGTCCTCGCTGGGCGCGTCGAGCAGGAAGCGGTACTTCTCGGGCAGCTCCTCGGCGTGGGCCTTGAGCTCGCGCACCAGCGGCGGTCGGGTCTCGCGGTTCTTGGGGAACTTGCTCGCCGCCAGGAACAGACCGCTGGCGCCGTCGCGCAGCACATAGTGATCGTCGACCTTCTGGCAGGCCAGCTCCGGCATGGGGATGGGGTCCATCTTGGGCGGGGCCACCTCACCACTGCGCAGCAGCTTGCGGGTGTTCTTGCACTCGCTGTTGGTGCAGCCGAAGTACTTGCCGAAGCGCCCGCTCTTGAGCTGCATCTCGCTGCCGCACTTGTCGCACTCGATGGTCGGGCCGTCGTACCCCTTGATGCGGAACTTGCCCTGCTCGATCTCGTGGCCGTCACAGTCGGGGCTGTTGCCGCAGATATGCAGCTTGCGCGTCTCGTCGATCAGGTAGCTGTCCATGGCGGTGCCACACTTGGGGCAGCGGTGCTTGGCGCGCAGCGCCTCGGTCTCGGCTTCCTCGTCGGCGTCGGCGGCCACCGCCTCCTCTCCGGGCAGCAGGTCGATGGTGGTCTTGCAGCGCTCCTTGGGCGGCAGGTTATAACCCGAGCAACCCAGGAAAACCCCGGTGGAAGCGGTGCGGATCTGCATCTTGCGCCCGCAGCTCGGGCAATCGATGTCGGTCGGCACCGGCTGGTTGGGGCGCATCCCCGCCTCGCTCTCGGCGGCCTCGAGCTCCTGGCGGAACTCGGCGTAGAAGGCATCGAGCAGTTCGCGCCAGTTGCGCTCGCCTTCGGCCACCTCGTCGAGGCCATCCTCCATGCGCGCCGTGAAGGAGTAGTCCATCAGGTCGGGGAAGGACTCCTTGAGCCGCTCGGTGACGATGTCGCCGAGTTTCTCGGCATAGAAGCGACGATTCTCCAGCTTGACGTAGCCGCGGTCCTGGATGGTGGAGATGATCGCGGCATAGGTGGAGGGCCGGCCGATGCCGCGCTTCTCCAGCTCCTTGACCAGGCTTGCCTCGGTGTAGCGCGCCGGCGGTTTGGTGAAGTGCTGCTGGGGGTCGAGCGCCGCGAGGGTCATCGGCGTGCCCTCGGCGAGATCCGGCAGGGCCTGGTCCTCGCTCTTGCCGGCCGGCTTCATTACCCGGGTGTAGCCGTCGAACTTGAGCACCCGGCCCTTGGCCCTGAGCTCGTAGCCGTCGGCCTCGACGGTCAGGGTACTCGAGAGGTACTCGGCCGGCGTCATCTGGCAGGCGACGAACTGGCGCCAGATCAGCTCGTAGAGGCGCTCGGCGTCGCGCTCCATGCCGGCGAGGTCGCCGGCCCGGCGGTCGACCTCGGAGGGGCGGATCGCCTCGTGGGCCTCCTGGGCGCCCTCCTTGCTGGAGTAGCGGTTGGGTGCCTCGGGCAGGTAGCGCGGCCCGAACTCGCTGCCGATGAAGTCGCGGACATGCTCCACCGCATCCTTGGAGAGATTGGTGGAGTCGGTACGCATGTAGGTGATGTAGCCCGCCTCGTAGAGGCGCTGGGCCAGGGTCATGGTCTTCTTCACCGAGAAGCCGAGACGGCCGCTGGCCGCCTGCTGCAGCGTCGAGGTGATAAAGGGGGCGTTGGGCTTGGAACGGGTCGGCTTGTCTTCTCTGGCGGTGATCGAGAGACGCGCCTGCTTCAGCGCCGCGATGCGTTCGAGGGTCTCGGCCTCGGAGGTGGGACGGAAGGCCTTGCCATCCTGGCGCACCAGCTCGAAGCGCACCGGTTCGGCCTTCTCCCGGCCCGCCTTATCCCCCGGCACGAGGTCGGCGTGGACGTCCCAGAACTCCTCGGGGACGAAGGCGCGGATCTCCCGTTCACGCTCGACGATCAGCCGCATGGCCACCGACTGCACCCGTCCGGCGGACAGCCCGCGGGCGATCTTGGCCCACAGCAGCGGCGAGAGCATGAAGCCGACGACGCGGTCGAGGAAGCGCCGCGCCTGCTGCGCCTCGACCCGCGGGATGTTCAGGTTGCCGGGGTCCTGGAAGGCCTCCTGGATGGCATTCCTGGTGATCTCGTTGAACACCACCCGACGGTAGCGGCTCTCGTCGCCGCCGATGGTCTCGCGAAGGTGCCAGGCGATGGCTTCCCCCTCGCGATCGAGGTCGGTGGCGAGATAGACGGCATCGGCCTTCTCGGCGAGCTTCTGCAGCTCGGCCACCACCTTCTCCTTGCCCGGCAGGATCTCGTAGTTGGCCTTCCAGCCGTGCTCGGGGTCGATGCCCATGCGCCGAATCAACTGTTCGCGGGACTTGTGCTTCCTGTACTCGGCCTTCTCTTCCGCCGACATCTTGCGGGTCGCGGCGGCCTGGCGTGCACGCTCCTTGGGGTCGGAGGCCGCCTTGCCCGAGCCGCTGGTCGGCAGGTCACGGATGTGCCCCACGCTCGACTTCACGATGAACTCGTTGCCGAGGTACTTGTTGATCGTCTTGGCCTTGGCCGGCGACTCGACGATGACCAGTGACTTGCCCATAGTGCTCCACTATTGTGCATGGCGCACTGGCATCGCAGCGCGCCTGACGGTTCCGTCCACCCGTCTCCCGGGCGGTGAAAAATCCGCTTACCCTACCCCAGCACCGCGCGTCACGCCAGTCGCAGGCGGTGCACATGGCGCGAGGCGGCCTTCTGACCCTAGACCGCCGAGGCAGGCCACGGCAAGGCGCCAGGACCGGTGACACAATGACGAACGCCCCCGCCGGAAGTTCCAGCGGGGGCGTCGCGTCAGGGGCGTGGCGGCTCAGGCCTCGCCATCCCCCTCCGGGGAGCGAGAGGTGCCGGGAGCCGCCTTATCCTTGCCCTTGGCGGTCGATCTGGCGGCCTCAGGCTTCGGCTCGGTGGCCTTGGCGGCCTCGGCTTCGGGCTTCTTCGCCTCGGCGGCCTTGGTGGCCTCGGCTTCGGCTTCGGGCTTCTTCGGCTCGGCGGCCTTGGCGGCCTCGGCTTCGGGCTTCTGCGACTCGGCGGCCTTGGTGGCTTCGGCTTCGGGTTTCTTCGGCTCGGCGGCCTTGGGCTTGTCGGCAGCCTTGCGCACCCGGGTCGCCTTGCCGGAGGCCCGCGACCCGCTACCGCTCGCCGGCGTCCGAGCGGGTGTCGCCTTGGGCACGGCCTTCGCCGATGAGGCGGCCGGGCCATTGTCCAGCGTCAGGGCCGGCGATGGCCGGGCAGGCGCGGCCGGGCGCGCCCGGGCAAACAGCGCCTTGATGCGCTCGAGGCGATCCGCGGCATGTTCGGAGAGCTCGCCGCTGGCGGCCAGCACATGCTCGATATGCGCCAGGTCCTCGTCGATCTGCTCGGCGCTCTGCCCCTCGAGCAGGGTCGGAATCGCTGCCAGTGCCGCCTCGCGGTCGAGCTTGAGAATGAAGAACTGCTCGCGCATCAGGTGCTTGAAGTCGGCCAGCTGAATGCTCGGCTCCAGCTCGGCGCGGGAGGCGCGCAGGCGGTTGAAGTTACGCTCGTCGGTGGCCGGTGCCCCGCCCAGCACGTAGATCATGGCGCGCATCACCGCCTCGTGACTGCCGCCCTCGGCGATATGAGCCCGCAGCTCGGCCTGGCGGCGCTCGACGAAGCGGCGGTGCTCGGGCTCGGCCCCCGGGCGACGACGGTGGACATGGGCATCGCCACCCAGGCCGACCAGTGCCTGCAGCAACGGCTGGCCGTAGAAGTCCAGGAACAGCCGCTCGATGCTGCTGTCGCGCAGGTCACGCCAGGCGTTCAGGCTGCGGGTGAACTGATCGGAGATGGCGCTCTCGATCACCCGGAAGAGGTTGTCCTCACCGAGCGGGTGGCGATCGGCGCGTACCCGCTCGGCCAGCACCGGGACCGGCACCATCAGGGGGTTGCGATCGGAGAGCAGCCGATAGCCCAGGCGGTTGGGGTGCATGCGGCGCAACCACTTCGCCGATTCCGGCGTGGCCAAGGCGCGAACCCAGGGCTGCAGGAACTGCCGGTACAGCCCCAGGTTGATCTCCGAGATCCGCGCCACGGTGGCGAAACGAGTGTCGTCCTCGGGCCGGTGCCGGACCTCCTGGTCGAGCTCCTCGATGGTCCGCGGGGTGAACTCCAGCAGGTAGTCGCGCTCGATCAGCTCGGCGTCGCTGCGTTCGGCCGCCGAGGAGATCGTGGTCTCGTAGAGGCCCGGCGGCAGCACGTCGATGTAGTCCATGTTGGCAGTGAACTCGGCGTGCTCCTTGCGCGAGACGCTGCCCGAGACGAAGATTCCCAGGTGCCCGGTGGTGTCGTGGACGCAATAGACGATGGTCTGCTCGTTGGCGATGATGTCCTCGACCCCCTCGTAGAGGTCGCGCACCCAGCCAAGTGCCTGGGGCGGCGGGGTGATGTCGTCGCCCCGGGAACAAAACACCACCACCGGCGAGCGCACGTTGCGCAGGTCGATGCGACGACCGTCGGAAGTCACCAGCTGGGCGGTGGAGAGCCGGTTGCCGACGAAGAGGTTGTCGACGATGTACTGGATCTCCTCGCCTCCCAGCACGACGTGCCCACCCCACCAGCGCTCGAACTCCAGGTAGCGACTCGCCTCGGTATCGACCCGGGAAAAGAGCTGGTACTGCTTGCGCCACCAGGTGTTCGCCGGGTTCAGGCGCTCGAAGTTCTGGACCAGAAAGGCGCCGTCGAACAGCCCGTCACCCAGGTCGCCGAGCAGCGAGGTCATCCAGCTGCCGCCGGTCAGGCCCCCGGTATAGCGCATCGGCGCGCCGCCGCGCTCACCGGCCCAGTAGGAGAGCGGGGCCCCGGCGATCAGGATGGGACCGAACAGGTCGGGCTCGAGCGAGGCCGCCATCATGACCTGCCAGCCGGCCTGGCAGTTGCCCACCACCATGGGTTTCTCGGACGTTTCCGCATGGCGCTCGCCGACGTGGCGCAGGAAGGCGATCTCGGCCTCGACCACGTCCTCGACGGTCTGACCGAGCGCCGGATACGGCAAGAAGCCGATGAAGTAGCAGGGGTGGCCGGCACGCAGCGCGATGCCGAGCTCGCTGTCGGGCTTGAAGCCGCCGATGCCGGGACCATGACCGGCACGGGGGTCGACCACCACGAAGGGACGCATCTGGGGATCGATGGTGACGCCCTCGGGCGGCATGACACGCAGCAGCTCGTAGTTCACGGGCCGCGGCAGCGTGTGACCGTCCATCAGCACCTCGGTCTCGAAGCCCAGCACGCTGGGCTTGGTCTGCTCGATATGCTCGAGGTACTGGTTGCCACGCAGGCGCATGACATCCATGTAGAGGACACTGCGCTCCAGGACGTCGCGCCAGTAGTCATAGGCCGCGCGTCCGAAGCCGAACGGGTCCAGGAAAGGCAGCGCAGCTGTCAGGGGGGGCGGCATCAGGGAATTCATCTCGGGCTCCAGGCTTGGCGTGGATGAAATGCTGCATTGCAATATAGCGCATATTCTCCGACACGACGAGCGGAGGTTGAATGACAGTTTAATCCCTGTTTCGGAACAGGGCCTGGATCAGCGATGTGGCCCGCGACGCCTCGCCTGTCCAGGGTCGCGGCTCCTGTGGTACCTTTACGCTCCTTGCCAACGTATCATTCGGCGCAGCATGCAGCTTAGTGGCGGCCCCCGGTGCGGTCATTCCGCGGCGGCCTCACCACATCTTCAAGACGTCGACAGCCGACGAGTAGAGAGGCTCAACATCCCATGAGCGATACCACCTCCAAGCGAGTGCCCAGCGGTGAGAAATTCCGCAACGAGCGCGGCATGGCCGTGATCAAGGATGGCATCAAGCAACGCAAGCAGGTCGAGGACAGTACCGCGACCGAGCGCAAGCCTCACTGGTTGCGTGCCCAGATCCCCGGAGGGGGGCGCTTCGATGCGGTGAAGAAGAACGTCGCAACACACCGGCTCAGCACCGTCTGTGCCGAATCGCACTGTCCGAACATGGGCGAATGCTGGAGCAACGGTACCGCGACCATCATGCTGATGGGCTCGGTCTGCACGCGGGCCTGCCGTTTCTGTGCCGTGGATACCGGCAACCCACGGGGCTGGCTCGACGACGAGGAGCCGGAGAACACGGCGAAGTCGGTCGAGCTCATGGGGCTGCGCTATGTCGTGCTGACTTCCGTGGACCGCGACGACCTCCCCGACGGCGGTGCAGCACACTACGCGTCCTGCATCCGCGCCATCAAGACCCACACGCCGGAAGTGGTCGTCGAGGCCCTGACCCCGGACTTCGACGGTGAACCGGCGGCCATCGAGCGCGTCGTCGATTCGGGCCTGGAGGTGTTCGCCCAGAACGTCGAGACCGTCGAGCGCCTCACCGAGCGGGTGCGGGATCCCCGGGCCGGCTACCGAAAGACCCTGGACGTCCTGGCGCATGCCAAGCGGCACAACCCCAAGGTCATCACCAAGACCAGCCTGATGCTCGGCCTGGGCGAGACCGAGGAGGAGGTCCTGGCGACCTTCGACGACCTGCGCGCCATCGGCGTGGACATCGTGACCCTGGGGCAGTACCTGCGCCCGACGCGCAACCACCTGCCGGTCGAGCGCTGGGTCACGCCGGAGGAGTTCGACCGCTACCGCCGGCTGGGCCTCGAGAAGGGCTTCATGGAGGTCCCCTCCGGCCCGCTGGTACGCTCCAGCTACCGGGCCGACCGGGTGTTCGAGAAGAACAACCTGGGGCTCGCCGCCCCCGCCGAGGTACCGGGCCAGGCGGCGGACCCCAACCGCATCGACGCCATCAACGTCGGCTAGTGCCGAGCGCCCGACGACATGGAGCCGTCGGGCGCTGCAGCGAAGCGATATCTACCCGGGAACGCAAGCGTAGTGACCGACGGCCTCCCGAGACCTGAGAACGCGGCTTTCCGGCGACAGGCTTTCGCGGAGGCGCTGTGAACCCCTCCCTGGGCGCTACTTTTCCCTCCCTGGAAAAAGACCTCCGCTACTCCCTGTCCCCGGCGCCGCTCACCTCAGCAGTCACCCGCATCCGCGAGTATTCTGCCGGGCGCTCGGCGTCGACCAGCTTCCGGCCCAGCTCACGGGCAAGACATTCGGCCAGGCGTTCGCCTACCGCCTCGACGCCGGGGCAATCATCGACCAGGTCGGCCAGCCGCGTCATGGCCATGCCGGCATGACCACAGGGGTTGATGCGCTCGAAGGGTGAGAGGTCGCCATCGACGTTCAACGCCACGCCGTGGAAGCTCGCCCCGCGCCGGATACGCAGCCCCAGGGAGGCGATCTTGGCCTCCCCCACATAGACGCCGGGGGCGTCAGGCCGCGCCCGCGACGCCACGCCGTAACCGTCGAGCAGGGCGATCACCGCCTTCTCGAGCGCCGTCACCAGGTCGCGCACGCCGACCCGCGCGCGACGCACGTCGAGCAGCGGGTAGAGCACCACTTGCCCCGGGCCATGGTAGGTCACCTGGCCACCGCGGTCGGTGGCCACCACCGGGATGTCGCCGGGCATGAGCAGGTGCTCGGGCTTGCCGGCCTGCCCCTGGGTGAACACCGGATCATGCTCGACCAGCCAGAACTGGTCGACCGTGGCGGCATCGCGCGTATCGGTGAGCTCGCGCATGGCCTGCCAGACCGGCAGGTAGGGCTGCCGCCCGAGCCGGTGGACGGCGATGGGGGATAGCGCTCCGGCTGCCGGCATCAGACCACCATATGCACGCGGCCGGTGGCCTTGAGGTCGACGAACAACGCCTTGAGCTGCTCTTCGCCGGTGGCGCGGATGCTCAGGCGCACCGACTGGAAGCGGCCATTGCGGCTCGCCACCACCTCGAGCCGGCTGCCGTCGAACTCCGGGTCGTGGCGGCTGACCACCTGGCAGACGGTAGCGGCGAAGTCCTCGGCGGCATCGCCCACTACCTTGAGCGGGTAGCGGCAGGGGAAGGTGATCTTCGGCGGCCGACCGCCGGGCTTGGCGGTCGAGGGCCGGCGCAGGTCACGCAGGGTCTTGTCGTTCATCGTTCACCCCAGAAACACAATACCCGACCATTCTACTCAACCTAAGGCCGTCCACCAAGGTTCGCTCAGTCGAACCAGCCCGCGATCAAGTTACTGAAGAAGCGCCGCACCTGGTCGAAGAGGCGCTTGAACAGGCCACCCTCCTCGATGCTCTCCAGGGCGACCAGCGGCCGCTCGCCGACCACCTCGTCACCGAGGCGAACCTCCATCACCCCGACATTGTCTCCGGCCTGGATGGGGGCTTCGATATCGGCACGGATGTCCAGGCGTGCGGTGAGCTGATCGTTGCGTGCCCGCGGCACGGTCATCTGCACGTCGTCATCGACGCCCACCCGCAGCTCGTTCTTCTCGCCTCCCCAGATCCGCGGGGTGTTGAGTACCGCCCCCTGCTCGTAGAGCTTGAGGGTCTCGAAGTAGCGGAAGCCATAGCTGAGCAGCTTCTGGGTCTCCTGGGCACGCGCCTCTTCCGACTCGGTGCCCATGACCACCGAGATCAGGCGCATCTCATCGCGCTTGGCCGAGGCCACCAGGCAGTAGCCGGCCTCCTCGGTCCAGCCCGTCTTGAGGCCGTCCACGCTGGCATCACGCCACAGCAGACGGTTGCGGTTGGGCTGCTTGATGCCGCCGTAGGCGTACTCCTTCTGGGCGTAGGTGGCGTAGTGCGCCGGATAGTCGTTGATGATGTGTTGCGACAGCAGCAGCAGGTCGCGAGCCGAGGAGAAGTGGTTTTCGTCGGGGAGGCCGGTGGCATTGACGTAGTGGGTGTTGTGCATCCCCAAGCGGGTGGCATGCTGGTTCATCAGGTCGGCGAAGGGGCGTTCGCCGCCGGCGAGATGCTCGGCCATGGCGACGCTGGCATCGTTGCCCGAGACGACGATGATGCCCTGCAGCAGGTCCTCCACTGCGACCAGGGTATCGACCTCGATGAACATCTTGGAGCCGCCGGTGCGCCACGCCCTCTCGCTGATGGGTACCGTGTCGCTGGGCTTGATGTTGCCACGGTCGAGTTCGCGCTCCACCAGGTAGGCAGTCATCAGCTTGGTCAGGCTGGCCGGCGGCAGGCGCTCATCGGCGTTATGCTCGGCCAGCACGCGACCACTGTCGGCATCCATGAGGATCCACGACTTGGCCGCCAATTGGGGAGGCGCCGGGATCATGGTCTGGGGGGCGGGCACGGCCTGGGCCAGGGCCTGGGGAACGACCAGCATCAACAGGACCAGCAATACCGGGAACCAGCGACGGTGGAGCAGCGAGGGGGACACTCTCATGGGGCAAATCTCATCGGGGACATCGGGGACATCGGGGACATCATGATACGGGGGCGCCGACTCAATCGACACCGTTGACGACGAAAGCCTGGTCGAAACCGGCACGACGCAGCTCGTCACGCACCGGGGCGACCTGGCCGGCATGGGCAAGCGGCCCTACCTGCACGCGATGCATGCCGGTGGCACTCGCCACCCGCACCGGATGGGACAGCTCGTCCTGCAGGCGGGCCTTGAGGGCCTGGGCGCTCTCCGCGGAACCGAGGGCGGCAACCTGCAGGTAGATGGGGCGGCCATCCGCAGCACGATGCTCCGTCGCACCGCTGTCGCTGGCGGCCGAGGGCCGTGTCTCGGCTCGCGCCACCGGGGCCGGGGCAACCACGGCGGCGGACTTGCGCGTCGGCTCGGCGACCCGCACCGACGCCGCCTGTCGATCGGCACCGTTGCCCTGCGCCGCACCGCCCGACGGAGCGCCGGCCGAGCCGTTCTCGGCCAGCCAGCGCTCGACGTCGATGGCCTCCACCTGCACTCGCCCGGTGCCGCGATCGAGGATATCGAGGCGCGCGGCGGCGGCGTAGGAGAGGTCGATCTCGCGGTCGCTGTGGAAGGGACCGCGGTCGTTGACGCGCACGATCACCGAGTTGCCGTTGTCGAGGCTGGTCACCCGCACGAAGCTGGGCAGTGGCAGCGACCGATGTGCGGCACTCATCTTGTACATGTCGTAGATCTCGCCATTGGACGTGGCATAGCCATGGAACTTCTCGCCGTACCAGGAGGCGGTGCCCTGGCGGGCATAGCCGCGGGCATCGGGCAGCACCTGGTAGGTCTTGCCCCACACCTCGTAGCTGGGCCGGTTCCCCCCGCGGGAGCGGGGCTCGATACGCGGCACGGCATCGGGCACCTCCCGCACGTCCGGCGGCTCCTCGGGATAGGCGTCACCGGCCATGGCATAACGCTCGCCGCTGCCGGGGGTCGCGGCCGGCGCCGAGGCCGGACGCTCGCCGGAGGGCCGGGCGCCCCCGCCACCGGCACAGCCCGCCAGCTGCAGCACGACAGCCAGGGCAATCCACCGGGCCCTCATGAACGCCCCTCCGCATCATCGCCGGGGGGCACCAGGGGACCCGCCTCGAGCGCCTGGGCCGCGCGGATCGCCTCGGCCAGCTCGGTCACCGCCATGGCGTAGAGGTGGCTGTGGTTGTAGCGGGTGATGACATAGAAGTTGCGGTGGCCGATGCGATAACGATACTCCTCGTCGGCGACATCGAGGGCCAGTGGTACCACCGACTGCTCGTCGTCGAGCTCACCGCGGGGCTGGATGCCCACCCGGCGCAGCGTCCCGACCGGGGCATAGGGCGGCCGGGTGAGATTGAACTCGACACCCTCGGGCAGGGCCTCGGGGCCCTCGGCCTCCTGGTAGATCGATGCGCCCCGACGCCAGCCGTGCTCGGCGAAATAGTGGCCCACGCTGCCGATGGCGTCCACCGGGTTGGTCCAGAGATCGCGAATGCCATCGCCGTCGAAGTCCACCGCATAGGCCCGATAGCTGGTGGGAATGAACTGCGGATAGCCCATGGCCCCCGCGTAGGAGCCGGCGAGGCTGCCGGGGTCGACCCCCTGCTCGCGGGTAATCTCCAGGAAGGCCGCCAGTTCGCCGAGGAAGAAGGCGCCACGCCCCGGATGGTGGAAGGCCAGGGTGGAGAGCGAATCGAGCACCCGGTGGCGGCCGGTGAAGCGACCGTAGCTGGTCTCGACGCCGATGATGGCGGCGATCACCTCGGGGGGCACCCCATACTCGGCCTCGGCGCGCTCGAAGGCCTCGCGGTGCGCCTCGATGAAGGCCACCCCGCGGGTGATGCGCTCGGGCTGCAGGAATATCTCGCGGTACTCGTCCCAGCGCAGGCGCCGCTCCGCGGCTCCCTCCATGGCATCCAGCACGCCCTGCTGGAAGCTGGCATCGCGCATGGCCGCCTCCAGCCAGTCGCGCTCGAGCCCCTTGCCGGCCAGTTCGTCGACCAGCGCCCTCACCTCTTCACGCCGCTCGGGGTCGAAGTCCGGCGCGGCCTGGGTGGCAAACGCCAGCAGCGACAGCCCCGCACCGGCGATCACTGCCAAAGCCCTGGCTCCTTGAAAACGGGACACCACCATGCGCTTGCCCTCTCCCTGATTCGACCGCTAGCGCGGCAGCAGCCGGCGGTGAGCGTGAATGGCCATGAGAATACCGAAACCGGCCAGCAAGGTCACGCTGGAGGTGCCGCCATAGCTGACCAGGGGCAGCGGCACTCCGACCACAGGCAGGATGCCGCTGACCATCCCCACGTTGACGAACACGTAGATGAAGAAGGTGAGGATGATGCTGCCGGCCAGCAGCCTGCCGAAGGTGTCCTGGGCACCGGCGGCCAGCCACAGGCCACGGCTGACGATCAGCAGGTAGAGCACCAGCACCGCCAGCATGCCGACCAGCCCGAACTCCTCGCCCAGCACCGCGACGATGAAGTCGGTGTGTCGCTCCGGCAGGAACTCCAGTTGCGACTGGGTGCCCTGCAGCCACCCCTTGCCGAACAGCCCACCGCTGCCGATGGCAGTGGTCGACTGGATGATGTTCCAGCCTGATCCCAGCGGGTCGCTGTTGGGGTCGAGGAAGGTCAGCACCCGCTGGCGCTGGTAGTCGTGCAGGTTCAGCCACAGCACCGGCAGCGCCGCCGCCGCCAGGCCGGCCAGCACGGCGATGAAACGCCAGGAGAGCCCGGCCAGCAGCACCACGAAGATCGCCGCCGTGGCCACCAGCAGCGAGGTGCCCAGATCGGGCTGCTTGGCGATCAGCACCACCGGCACACCGATGAGCAGGGCACAGACTACCAGGTCCTTCAGCCGCGGCGGCAACTCGCGGCGGCTGAGGTAGGCCGCGACCATCAGCGGCATCGCCAGCTTCATCAGCTCCGACGGCTGGAAACGGATCACCCCGGGGATCACCAGCCAGCGTTGGGCGCCCATGCCCATGTCGCCCACCAGTTCCACCGCCACCAGCATCAACAGGCCGGCGACATAGACGGGCAGCGCCCAGCGCAGCAGCGTGGTGGTCGAGACCTGGGCCAGCAGCAGCATCACCACCAGTGCCACCCCGAAGCGGATGCCCTGGGCGATGACCACCTCGAGCCGCTGGCCGCTGGCGCTGTAGAGCACCACCAGCCCGGCCAGCATCAATACCAGCAGCATGCCGAGAAGCCAGGGGTCCAGGTGCACGCGCTCCCAGACGCCGCGCTTGCGGGCGATGCCGCTGGCCGGAGGGCGCACCGGGTGGCCACGCAGGGGGCGGGGCAGGTCGATCAAGGCCATGGGTCAGTTCCCCGCCACGCGGGCATCGTCGTTCTCCATCTCTTCACGGATCTCCTCGACATCGAGCTCCTCGTCGTCCAGCAGCCAGGCGTCGGTCATGGCCCGCGCCAGGTGCGCGGCATGGGTACTGCCCCCCCCGGCGTTCTCGACGATCACCGACACGGCGATCTGCGGGTCCTCGAGGGGGGCGAAGGCCATGAACAGGGCGTGGTCGCGCAGCCGCTCGGCCAGCTCATCGGCGTCGTAGCGCTGGTCCTGGCCCAGCGAGAAGACCTGGGCGGTGCCCGACTTGCCCCCCATGCGGTACTCGAGCCCCACCCCGGTGCGCCGCGCCGTGCCCTCGCTGCCACTGAGCACCTTCTCCATGCCGGCGAAGACCTTGTCCCACCAGCCGTCGCTGGCCAGGGTGATGTCCGCCGGGGTATCGGGCAGGTCCAGCGGCACCTCCTCCTCACCGATACGGCTGGCCATGCGCGGCTTGACCCACTGCCCCCGGTTGGCGAGCACCGCGGTGGCCGTGGCCAGCTGCAGCGGCGTCACCTGCCAGTAACCCTGGCCGATTCCCACCGACAGGGTCTCGCCGGGATACCACGGCTGGTTGAAGCGGCCGCGCTTCCACTCCCGCGAGGGCATCAGGGCGGAGCTCTCGCCGAAGGCGTCGTGGGCGACCCGCTGGCCGAAGCCGAAGGCACTCATGTTGTCGTGGAGGCGGTCGATGCCCATGTCGTGGGCCAGCGAATAGTAGTAGGTGTTGTTGGAGACGGCGATCGAGCGCTCCATGTCGACCCGGCCATGCCCCCAGCGCAGCCAGTTGCGGTAACGCCGCGAATCGTTGGGCAACTGGTAGTACCCCGGGTCGACGATGGTCTTGTCAGGGGTGATCTCCCCCTCGACCAGGCCGGCCAGGGCCAGGAAGGGCTTGATGGTCGACCCCGGCGGATACTGGCCACGAATGGCGCGATTGAACAGCGGCAGGTCGATGTCCTCCTGCAGCGCCCGGTAGGAGGCCACGTCGATGCCGGTGACGAACTGGTTGCTGTCGAACCCCGGCACCGAGACCATGGCCAGGATCTCGCCCGTCCCGGGCACGATGGCGACGATGGAGCCACGCCGGCCGTCGAGGAGCTCATAGGCCAGCTGCTGCAGCTCCTTGTCGAGGGTCAGGGTCAGGTTCGCTCCCGGCACCGGGTCGGTGCGACCGAGTTCGCGCAGCACCCGGCCACGGGCATTGGTCTCGACCTTGCGCAGCCCCGACTGGCCATGCAGGGCCTCCTCGTAGAACCGCTCGACCCCGGTCTTGCCGATGAAGTGGGTACCGGCATAGCGACCCGCGTCCAGGGTCTCGAGCTCCTCGGCATTGATGCGCCCGACGTAGCCCAGGGCGTGGGCCATGATCTCGGCATCCGGGTAGTAGCGCAGCAACTGGGCCTCGACCTCGACCCCGGGCAGGCGGTGACGATTGACCGCCAGCCGGGCGATCTGGTCCTCGTCGAGGTCGCTCATCAACAGGGCCGGCTGGAAGGGGCGCTGGCGCTGGCGCGAACGCACCCGGAAGGCCTCGGCCTCCTCGTCAGGCAGCTCGAGAAGCTCCACCAGGAGTGCCAGGGTGGCATCCAGGTCGTCGACCCGCTCCCGTACCAGGGTGAGGCTGTAGGTGGGGCGGTTCTCGGCCAGCAGCACCCCGTTGCGGTCGTAGATCAGGCCGCGGGTCGGCGGCAGCGGCTCCACCCTGACCCGGTTCTTCTCCGAGCGGGTACTGTAGACCTCGTGCTGCACCACCTGCAGGTAGACCAGCCGCCCCATCAGCAGGCCGGTCATGGCGAAGACCAGCAGCACCGCCAGCAGCGAGCGCACGCGGAAGGTACGCAGCTCCTGCTCGGGATTCTTCAGGGTCTCGCGTCGCTCACGCATTCTCGGCAATGGCCTCGGCTGACGCCTCGCCCGAAGGCGGGGCTCACGTCGGTTACAGGGACACCTTCGAGGGTCGGAGACGGCTCAACGGTGATAGGGGTGACCCACCATCAGGGTCCAGGCACGGTAGAGCTGCTCGGCGAGCAGGATGCGCACCAGCGGGTGCGGCAGGGTCAGCGGCGACAACGACCAGCGCTGGTCGGCGGCGGCCGAGAGCGACGGCTCGAGGCCGTCCGGCCCGCCCACCAGCAAGGCCACGTCACGCCCCTCGAGTCGCCATGCCTCGGCCTCCCGGGCCAGCTGCTCGGTACTCCAGGCCTTGCCACCCACCTCGAGAGCCACCACGCGCTCGTCCCCCCGGAGCCGGGCGCGGATGCGCTCGGCCTCGAGGGCGATCGCCCGGCCCAGGTCGGCATTCTTGCCGCGCTGTCCCGGGGTGATCTCCTCCACCTCCAGGGCGAAGTCCCGGGGCAGTCGCTTGCGGTACTCCTCGACGCCCTGGGTCACCCAGGCCGGCATGCGACTCCCCACCGCCAGCAGGCGCACCCTCATGCGCTGCCCGCCTCGCCTCCGCTGCGCGTTCCGCGCGCCTCCGCATCACTGGGCAGGTCGGCCCAGAGACGCTCGAGATCGTAGAGCTGGCGGGTTTCGGGCAGCATCACGTGGACCACCAGGTCGCCGAGGTCCACCAGCACCCAGTCGGCACCGTTCTCGCCCTCGACGCCCAGCGGCTGGATGCCGCCGGCCTTGGCCTTCTCGACCACGTTGTCGGCCAGCGCCGCCACATGGCGAGTGGAGGTGCCGCAGGCGATCACCATCAGGTCGGTCACGCTGGTCAGGCGGGAGACATCCATCAGGCTGATGTCCCTGGCCTTGAGCTCCTCCAGCGCGTCCACCGCCAGAGTCTTGAGTGCGTCGATTTGCATAGCCCTTCGTGTCAGCCCCTCGTTGAAGCGAAATCGTGGTTACCGTCATTGTACCGGGTTGCGGCGGCTCTCAGGAACCGGAATAGAAGCCATGCGCCAGGATGCGCGCCTCCACCGCCTCGGGCAGCAGATAGCGCACGCTGCGCCCCTGGGCCAGGCGCCGGCGCACCTCGGTGGCCGAAATCGCCATGCGCGAGGGCAGCGACAGGCGCAGCAGCGACCCTGCCGGCCGGGCCATCAGCGTCTCCGGGGCGTCAACCTCGCGCCCGGCGAGCAGCGCCACCAGCGCCGCCGGCAGCGGCGCCTCGAAGTCGGGACGGTCGATCACCACCACATGGGCCAGCTCGAAGAGCCGCTCGGGCTCGTGCCAGTCGGCCAGGCGCCGGAAGGCGTCGTGACCCAGCGCCATCACCAGGCGGGCCTGCTCGCCGACCTCCTCGCGCAGCGAGGCCAGGGTGTCGGCACTGAAGGAGGGGCCGTCCCTGCGCAGCTCACGGGGGTCGGCGACGAGTCCCGGGGTGTCGCCTATCCCCAGGCGCAGCAGTTCGAGGCGCTCGGCGGGCGCGACATGCGGCTCGCCCCGCAGCGGCGGCATGCTGGCGGGAATCATGTGCACCCGGTCCAGGGCAAGCGCCTCGCGGAGCTCCACGGCACTGCGCAGGTGCCCCAGGTGCACCGGATCGAAGGTGCCGCCGAGCATGGCGAGGCGCGGTGGTGACGGCCTGTCCTCGCCCCGCGCCGGCAGACCGCGCTGCGGATCGGCAGTCACCGGCGAACCTGGCCATCACCGAGGACGATGTACTTGCGCGTGGTGAGCCCCTCGAGGCCCACCGGCCCCCGGGCATGGAGCTTGTCGGTGGAGATGCCGATCTCGGCGCCCAGGCCGTACTCGAAGCCATCGGCGAAGCGGGTCGAGGCGTTGACCATCACCGAGCTGGAGTCCACCTCGGCCATGAAGCGACGCGCCAGCCCGTAGTGCTCGGTGACGATGGCGTCGGTATGGTGCGAGCCGTAGCGCTCGATATGCGCGACCGCCGCGTCGATGCCGTCGACCACGCGAATCGCCAGTACCGGCGCCAGGTACTCGGCTTGCCAGTCCTCCTCGGTGGCGGGGGTCGCCTCGGGGAGAATCGTGCGGGTACGCTCGCAGCCGCGCAGCTCGACACCGTGCCCGGCATAGGCTTCGGCGAGTCTCGGCAACAGCGCCTCGGCCACGGGGGCATCGACGAGCAGGGTCTCCATGGTATTGCAGGTGCCGTAGCGATGGGTCTTGGCATTCACCGCGATGGCCAGGGCCTTCTCCGGGTCGGCGGTGGCATCGAGGTAGACGTGGCAGACGCCGTCCAGGTGCTTGATCACCGGCACCCGCGCCTCGCGGGAGATGCGCTCGATCAGTGACTTGCCGCCCCGCGGGATGATCACGTCGACATACTCGGGCATGGCGATCAGCCGGCCCACGGCGGCGCGGTCAGTGGTCGCCACCACCTGCACCGCGCCCTCGGGCAGGCCGGCATCGAGCAGGCCGGTGCGAATGCAGGCGGCGATGGCGGCGTTGGACTCGCGGGCCTCGGAACCGCCGCGCAGGATGCAGGCGTTGCCGGACTTGAGGCACAGGCTGGCGGCCTCCAGGGTGACGTTGGGCCGCGACTCGTAGATGATGCCGATCACCCCCAGGGGCACGCGCATCTGCCCCACCTGGATCCCGCTGGGGCGCGAGCGCAGGCCATCGATCTCCCCCACCGGATCCGGCAACGCCGCGACCTGGGCGAGCCCCTCGATCATGGCGTCGATGCGCCCGTCGTCCAGCGCCAGCCGCTCGAGCAGCGCGGCGTCCAGGCCGCTCTCCCGCCCCCGCGCTAGGTCGCGGGCATTGGCGGCGAGCAGTTCGGCGCGCGCGTCGGTGAGCCGCTCGGCCATGGCCAGCAACGCGGCGTTCTTGGGGCCGGTGGCGGTGCGGCGCATCGCGGTGGCCGCGGCGCGAGCCGCCTGACCGAGGCGTTCCATGTAGGTATCGACATCGCCGACGTTCTCGGCACCGGCGGCCAGTGCGGCGGACGAATCGGAGTGGGAGGCGTGAGCAGTCATGCCGTAGAGTGTCTCCTGAGGCCGGGGTCGCCGCGTACAGGGGCGACGCCGACGTTATACTGTGCGGAAAACCGGGAAGGGATTCATAGTAAGCCACCATGCAGAGCAAGTACAAAATCGGCCTGCTGCGGGGCAACCTGCTGGCCGCGGCCCTGTTGCTGGCACTGCTGGCCCCCGCCGCGCCCACCCTCCCCGAGGCGCTACTCCTGTGGCTGGCAACGGGCTGGCTCGGCGTGACCGCCGCGCTGCTGGAGTTCAGCCATCGCCGCCCGGCCATGGTGCCGTGGCAACTGCTGCCCAGCCTGTTGCTGGCCGCCCTGCTGTGGGTGGCCCCCGAGCGTTACCTGATCTGGTTGTGGGCCTGGGCGGTGCTGATCATGCTGCCCCAACCCGCCTGGATGACGGGGCTCAACGTCCTGCTCGCCGGCCTGACCTGGTGGTCGCTGCAGGACAGGATGAGCCTGGAGCAGGCCGCCCTCTCGGGACTGGTACTGGCCGGCCTGTTGCTCCTCGGCCTGGTCCGCAGCCGTGAGCTGCAGCCGCTGCGCGGCCCGGCCCGTCGCCGCATGCGCCTGATCCCGGGGCTGCGTCTCTGGCCCCGGAGCCAGCTCTCTCACGACCTGGTGCGCGAGCGGGTCCGCGCCCGGCGCGAGGGCGTGCATGCCGAACTCTTGCTACTCCGGACCTCCCCCGGCCAGCTCTGGCCTCTGGCCCGCCGGCTCTGTCGGTTCACCCGCAGCTTCGAGAACTGCTACCGTCTCGACCGACGCACCCTGGCCACCCTGCTGCTCAGCCGCGACGCCGAGCAGGCCGAGCAGCGCCGCGACCGCCTGCTGCAGGCCCTCGACACGCCTGCCCGACTGCGCGTCGCCGCCCTGCCCCGGGTCGAATCGCTCGACGACGAGTGCCGCGCCCTGGAACGACAGCACAGCCCCATGACCGTGATCCGGGAGCTGGAGCATGATTGAACCCCGCGCCGCCCGACTGCACGCCCTGGTCTACGGCACCGGTGCCCTGCTGCTGTTGGGCCATGCCCTGTGGCTCTACCTGATGGGCGACTATCCGAGCATCCTGCTCCCCGTGCTGCTGACCCCGCTGATGCTGCTCGCGGCCCTGCTGCGCCTGGGCCAGGACGACCATGCCCGACTGTCGGCCTACCTGGTGCTGATCTGCGGCTACCTGTTGATCGCCGTGGAGCTGCCGCAGCAGGCCTCGCTGGCACCGCTGTGGCTGGGCCTGCCGGCGGTGCTCACCCTGCTGCTACTGCCACTGGGGCCGGCCATGCTGCTCAACGTCATGCTGGTACCGGTCTGGCTGATCCTGGTCGGCGGGGAGCACCTCGATCGCGACCTGACGCTGAGCTACCTGGCGCTGATCGTGGTGGCCGGCCTGACGCCCTGGGAATTCCTGCGTCAGCAGGCGCTGTTGCGGGCCACCGACCCCCGTGACCCGGAATGCTCCGCCATCAACCGCGAGACCCTGCACGACCGGCTGAGCAGCGAGTGCGAACGCGCCGAACTGCTGGATCAGCGCCTGGTGGTGCTGCTGCTCCACCTGCCTCAGCTCGACATGGCCGGCGAGCAGTTCGGCCCCAGGGCGCGTCAGGCCCTGCTCGACGCCGTCTGCATCGAGGTCGACAAGCGCTGCCGCGACCACGACCTGCTGGGCCGGGAGGGACAGGCCGACTTCTGGCTGGTGCTGCCCGACACCAGCGAGAACGGCGCCATGCTGGTGTGCCAGCGCCTCGAACAATCGCTGCAACGGACGGTGCTGCTGGAGACCGGCCCGATCGAGACCCGCCTGGCCCTCTGTCTGCTGCAGCCGCGGGAGACACCGGAGCACTTCGAGCAGCGCCTGCAGGCCCGGACCCAGCGCCTGGCCGATATCTGATCCCCTGCCGCCGACCACGGAGCGCCCTCTTGAGCCTCGCCGACACCCTCTACCAGTTGACCCCGCCCCCTACCCTGCTGCTGCTGATCATCACGGCCATCGCCCTGGTGGAGTCCCTGGCACTGGTCGGTCTGCTGGTGCCCGGCGTGGTGCTGATCACCGCCGCCGCCTCCCTGGCCGGCCACCAGGAGATCGCCCTGACGACGGTCATCGCGGCCGCCTGGGTCGGCGCCGTGGTGGGTGACGGCGCAAGCTTCCTGCTGGGCTACACCCAGCGCGAGAGGGTCACCCGCCTGTGGCCCCTCTCGCACCATCCGGAGTGGCTGGCCCGGGGCGCCCGCTTCTTCCAGCGCTATGGCAGCCTGTCGGTGTTCTTCGGCCGCTTCGTCGGCCCGGTGCGCCCGATGGTACCGGTGATCGCCGGCATGCTGCACATGTCGCCTCGTGCCTTCCTCTGGGCCAATGTCGCCTCGGCGGTCCTGTGGGCCCCGGCCTATGTGCTGCCCGGCTATCTGCTGGGGCGCACCTGGCAACAGCTGCTGGACCTGCCGGAGGGCATCGAGACCTGGTTGATCGCCCTGGCCGTGCTGCTGGTGGCGCTGGCGGTGGTGTTCTCCTGGTTACGCCAGCAGGTCACCCGCACCGGGCGCCTCTATCGCCTGGCGGCCAACGGCGCGCGGCGCCATCCGGTGATGCGGCGCTTCTGGCTGGCCCAGAGCTGGCGGGGACAGGGCGAGGTGCCGCTGGCCAGCTGGCTGCTGCTGATCCTCGCCCTGGGCACCCTCTCGGGCTGGACGCTGATGGTGATCCAGCAGCATGGCCCCCTGGAGATGGACCTGCGCGTCAACGCCCTCTTCGCGGCCTTGGCCTCCCCCGCCCTGGCGGGTGTCGGCCAGGCGCTCGCACGAGTCGGCGACACCTACGGGGTACTGGCCCTGGTGCTGCCCTGGGGCCTCTGGCTGCTGTGGAAGCGCCATCTGGCGGCCTTTCTGCACATCGCGGCCGGGCTCGGCGGCATCGCCCTGCTCAACACCCTGGGCAAGGCGCTGGTCGGTCGCGACCGCCCCGATGCACCGGACTACCTGACCGGCTCCCTGGCCTATCCCAGTGCCCATGCCTCCACCGCCGTGGTCGTGGCCGGCCTGGCCGCCGCCTTCATCGCCCGGGAACTGCCCCACCGACAGCGCCACTGGGTCTACTGGGGGGCGATTCTGCTCGTCGTTCCCATGGCGCTCTCGCGGCTGGTGATCGGCGTGCACTGGCTCAGCGATCTGGTCGGTGGCGCCCTGCTCGGCCTGGTGGTCTGCGCCCTGGTGCACCTGACCTGGCAGCAGAAGCCCCATCCGCCGCTCGCCCCCTGCCCCTGGTGGTGGCTCGCTGCCGCTTCGCTGGTCCTGGTCGGCGCCCGGGTGGCCTGGCTACCGCCCGTCTGAGCTGGAAGCTGGAAGCTGGAAGCTGGAAGCTGGAAGCTGGAAGCTGGAAGCTGGAAGCTGGAAGGCAGTATGTCGCCACCAGCGTCCAGATCAAGGGGTTTCTTCCAGCTTATAGCTTAAGGCTTACAGCTCCGGGCGAAGCCCGGCTCTTCAAGCTCCCGGCGAAGCCGGGTCACCCCAGCGCGGCATCAGGCGGTGTTCGATCCCCAGTTGGTTGAGGATGCGCGCGACGATGAAGTCGACCAGGTCGTCGATGCGCTTCGGCTGATGGTAGAACCCCGGCGCCGCCGGCAGGATCACCGCCCCCATGCGGGTCAGGCTCAGCATGTGCTCGAGATGGATCGCCGAGAAGGGCGTTTCCCGGGGCACCAGGATCAGCCGGCGACGCTCCTTGAGCGCCACGTCGGCGGCCCGCTCGATCAGGTTGTTGCTGGCGCCGGTGGCCACCGCCGAGAGGGTGCCGGTGGAGCAGGGACAGATCACCATCGCCGAGGGTGCCCCCGACCCCGACGCCACCGGCGCCATCCAGTCCTCGCGGCCGAAGCAGCGGATCTGGCCGGAAGCCGCGCCGGTGCGCTCGGCCAGCACCTCGGCCAGCCGCTGCGGGCGGGCCGGCAGGTCGATGTCGGTCTCGGTACTGATTACCAGATGAGCGGCCTTGGAGACCATCACCCACACGGCATGGTCGGCCGCCACCAGGGCCTCGATCAGGCGCAGGCCGTACTGGGCCCCGGAGGCTCCAGTGATGGCCACCGTCACCGGTTCGTGCAGGCGGTCAGCCATGAGCGGCCTCCAGGGCGGCCAGCAGCTTCTCGTGGATGCCGCCGAAATCGCCGTTGGACATCACCACGATGCGATCGAGCGGCCGCGCCTCGGTCACCAGGGCATCGACCAGGGCGTCGAGGTCCTCGTGCAACTGGGCCGCCACGGGGCTCTCCGCGAGCAGCGGCGCCAGCGACCAGTCGAGCCCCGGCGGCTGGTACCAGAAGGCGGCGTCGGCGGCGCCGACGCTCGCGGCGAGGCGAGCGCGCAGGGTGCCCAGGCGCATGGTATTGGAGCGCGGCTCGATCACCGCCAGCAGCCGGCCGCGGGCGGTGGCGGCGCGCAGCCCCTCCAGGGTGGCGGCGATGGCCGTGGGGTGGTGGGCGAAGTCGTCGATCACCTGGATTCCGGCCACCTCGCCGCGCAGCTCCTGGCGCCGACGGGGGGACTCGAAGCGCGACAGCGCCGCACAGCCCCGCGCCAGGTCGACCCCGCAGGCGTGCGCCGCCGCCAGCGCGGCCAGGGCGTTGCGGGCATTGTAGGCCCCGGTCAGCGGCCAATCGACCACGGCGTCCTCGTCGACGCTTTCCTCACCCTGGCCCTCCTGATGGATCACCCGGAAGCGCGAGGCGTCCTCGCGCTCGAGTTCCAGCCGCCAGGGACTGGCCGCCTCGCTGCCGAAGCGGACCACCGGCGTCCAGCAGCCCTGCTCGAGCACCCGGCCCAGCGCCGGCTCGCCGTCGGCCACCAGCAGCCGGCCGCGCCCGGGCACGGTGCGCACCAGGTGGTGGAACTGCCGCTCGATGGCGGCGAGGTCGGGAAAGATGTCCGCGTGGTCGAACTCGAGATTGCCGAGGATGGCGATCTCGGGACGGTAGTGGACGAACTTGGAACGCTTGTCGAAGAACGCCGTGTCGTACTCGTCGGCCTCGACCACGAAGGGCGCATCATGAGCCCCGAGGCGTGCCGAGACGCCGAAGTTGCGCGGCACCCCGCCGATCAGGAAGCCCGGCATCAGGCCGGCGGACTCCAGCAGCCAGGCCAGCAGGCTCGCCGTGGTGGTCTTGCCGTGGGTCCCGGCCACGGCGATCACCCACCGCCCGGCCAGGACATGCTCGGCGAGCCACTGGGGCCCCGAGACATAGGGCAGCCCCCGGTCGAGCACCGCCTCCACCTCGGGGTTACCCCGGGAGAGGGCGTTGCCGACCACCACCAGGTCGGGACGCGGCACAAGATTGGCGGCCGCATAGCCCTCGGCCAGACGGATGCCGGCCTCCTCGAGCTGGGTACTCATGGGCGGATAGACATTGGCATCCGAGCCGCTAACCGTGATGCCCAGTTCGCGGGCCAGTAGCGCCAGGCTGCCCATGAAGGTGCCGCCGATGCCGAGAATGTGAAGGTGCATGCTGTCTCCGACTGCATCGTGCCGCCGCGGGCCGCGGCGCGGTCACGGGAGACTAGCATGGCGCCCGCGGCACGCTCCAGCGGGCACCGTCGCGGGCGGGACACAAGCGCGTTTGGGCGCCACGCCGCGGCAGATGCAGCCCCTGCCACTTTCGGCTAGAATCAGACCCTTTCAAACCCCCGAAGGAATCACTGAATAGAACGGCGTGCGGTCGCCCGACCCTCTATTCAGTGATTCCTGGACGCTACCCAGGAGCAGGAAAGCCCCCATGGCCCAGCACAACGCCTTCTACGCCCAGTCCGGCGGCGTCACCGCCGTGATCAATGCCAGCGCCTGCGGCGTGATCGAGGCCTGCCGCCGCCACCCGGAGCGCATCGGCAAGGTCTATGCCGGCCACAACGGCATCATCGGCGCCCTGACCGAGGATCTGATCGACGTGAGCCAGGAGTCCGACGAGACCATCGCCGCGCTGCGCCACACCCCGGGCGGCGCCTTCGGCTCCTGTCGCTACAAGCTCAAGGACATCGAGAGCCACCGCGCCCAGTACGAGCGCCTGATCGAGGTCTTCAAGGCCCACGACATCCGCTACTTCTTCTACAATGGCGGCGGCGACAGCGCCGACACCTGCCTCAAGGTCTCGCAGCTCTCCGAGCGGCTGGGCTATCCCCTCACCGCCATCCACGTGCCCAAGACCATCGACAACGACCTGCCGATCACCGACAACTGCCCGGGCTTCGGCAGCGTGGCCAAGTACATCGCCACCTCCACCCTGGAGGCCTCGCTGGACATCGAGTCGATGTGCGCCACCTCCACCAAGGTCTTCGTGCTCGAGGTGATGGGACGCCATGCCGGCTGGATCGCCGCCGCCGGCGCCCTGGCCGGCAACGGCGAGGGCGAGCCGCCCCACCTGGTGATCTTCCCCGAGGTACCCTTCGACCGCGCCGCGGTGATGGCCCGGGTCGAGGAGGCGGTGCAGAAGTACGGCTACTGCGTGATCGTGGTCTCCGAGGGCGCCCGCTACGAGGACGGCACCTTCCTCGCCGACTCCGGCAACACCGACGTCTTCGGCCACCGCCAGCTGGGCGGCGTGGCGCCGACGCTGGCCGGCATGGTCAAGCAGGACCTGGGCTACAAGTACCACTGGGCGGTGGCCGACTACCTGCAGCGCGCCGCCCGCCACCTGGCGGCCAAGACCGACGTGGAGCAGGCCTACGCCGTCGGCGAGAAGGCCGTGGAACTGGCCCTCGACGGCAAGAACGCCATGATGCCGACGATCCAGCGCGTCGGTGACGCCCCCTACCAGTGGCGCATCGAGGCCGCCCCGCTGGCCGAGGTCGCCAATCGCGAGAAGTTCATGCCCCACGACTTCATCCGCGAGGACGGCTTCGGCATCACCGAGGCGTGTCGCCAGTACCTCTCGCCGCTGATCCAGGGCGAGGACTTCCCGCCGTTCGAGAACGGCCTGCCGAAGGTCGCCCGCCTCAAGCGCGCCAAGGTCGAGCGCAAGCTGCCCGAGTTCAAGCTCTAGGCTGCGGGCTGCGGGCTGCGGGCTGCGGGCTGCGGGCTGCGGGCTGCGGGCTGCGGGCTGCGGGCTGCGGGCTGCGGGCTGCGGGCTGCGGGCTGCGGGCTGCGGGCTGCGGGCTGCGGGCTGCGGGCAGCAGTTTGGCTCGTGGCTCGGGCCCTAGGGGGTCAGACCCCGGCGGCGTCGAATCCGCTCGCAAGACGCACCATGACGGGCTTCGCGATTTGGCTGGGGTCTGACCCCATAGGGGCGGCCTCGGCGCCTTTTTCGGCGAACAAGCTATCAACGTCGAGAAAAATGTGGGGATTCGACAGGGTCTGACCCCATAGGGGCAGCCTCGGCGCCTGCATCAGTGCACGCGGCATCAGCGCAACAGCCATGACAGCACCAGCAACAGCAGCAGGATACCGGCCACCCCCTGCCAGAAACGGGCCGGCTCGCGCAGCACCCGCGGGCTGGTGCGCGAGCCGTCGCGCTCGGCGCCCAGCGGCTGGCGCAGGGCATGCAGGAACTCCGACATGCGCCGGTAGCGCAGCGAGCGCTGCGGGTCCAGGGCCCGGCGCAGGGCGTCGTCAAGCACCGGCGTCACCTCGGGATTGAGGGTGCGGGCACTGCGATAGGCGAGCTGCTCCAGGTCGGTGTGGCCGCGCAACCGGTTGGGGGCCAGGGCGTAGGGCAGCTCGCCGGTCAACAGCCAGTAGACGGTGGAGGCAAAGGAGTACTGGTCGCTGCGCCGCCCCACCGAGTCGTCGAGGGCGTACTCCGGGGCGCTGTGCTCGGTGAGCCCCACCTGGCGCACCAGTTCCCGGGAACGCTTGTGACCGTCCACGTCGCGCAGGTGGCAGGCGCTGAAGTCGGTCAGCACCACCTGGCCATGGGTGTCGATCAGCACGTTGCCGGGATGGATCTGCTGGTGCAGCAGGTCGCGGTGGTGCAGTGCCTGTACCGCCTTGCCGAGCTGGTTGGCAATATCCAGGCGCTGCACCAGGCTCGCCTGGGGATGCCGGCGCGCCCACTCGGTCAGGGTCTCGCCCTCCACGTAGGCCATCAGGTAGTAGAGATAGTGGCGCGGCCGCGAGGACTCCATGATGCGCACCACGAAGGGCGACTTGACCCGCTCCACCACCCACTGCTGGAGCAGGAAGTGCTCCAGGTAGGCGTTGCGGTTCGAGAGCTCGGGGCTCGGCGCCTTCATCACCATCTCCCGCTCGGTGTGCACGTCGCGCACGCGATAGACCCGCGACTGGGCGGTACGCGACAGCACCGCCTGCACCTCCAGGCCGTCCAGGCGCTCGCCGGGGGCGAGCTCCGGGGGAATCGGCAGGTCGCCGTAGACCCGTCCCGGCGTGTCCTGCTCCTCGTCGGGCAGCTGATCGATGCGCACCAGCTGGAAGCAGAACTGCTCGGCACCATAGCCGCGCTCCTGGGCCCGCGCGACCGCCGCCTCGCCGAGGCGCTCGCAAGCGGCATCCAGGTCGCTGGCGTCCTGGCGTATCAGTTGCACGTACTCCGAGGGCATCAGGGTGCCCTGCGCCACCTGGGTGGTGAACAGGAAGAGGTCGCCCTGCTTGAGGGGCATGCGCAGGTAGTCGATGTCGATGCTGTTGTCCATGCCGAGCGCCCGGGAGGGGTAGCGATAGCCGCCCAGGTCGGTGACATGATCGCGGGAGAGCTGCTCGAACTCGGCGCCGCGCAGCCGGAACACCAGGGTGTCGCCCATATGGAAGAGGTGTGCCTCGCGGCCTCGGTAGACCACGGCCGAGAGCGAGGAGACATAGCTGCCCTCCTCGAGGTGCTGGCTCTGGCTGTAGCACCAGCAGTTGAGGGCGCGCAGCACCCGGGTGGCCGAGGTCTTGACGTCCCAGTGGTCAGGGGTCGAGATATAGTCCGCCAGGAAGCTACGAACGCTGAGGTCGCCCGCCTGCTTGGCGATGGCGTTGCGCGAGGTGGAGTCGCTGATCACCGCACAGGCACCCTTGGCACGCAGGAGCGCCTGCTCGGGAACACGGACCGACATCGAGCTGCGATGCCGGCGCAGGTCCGGGGCCACGAAGGCCTGTCCATAACTCAGTGACAGCTGGGCGGATGCCAAGTTGCTCTCCTCAGGGTCGAACCTCGGGGTCGAAACGGCACGTCGTCACGGGCCAGGGGTTCATCGGGACACCATGATACACTCATGGCGGTGTCGCCGGGGTGTCAACCACAGCCGAAGACGGCCCTCCCACCCCGCAAGACCGCCACGGTTCGGCCTGCGGCCCCGTGTCACGACACCTATGTCGCATTGGTAATCCCCTCTCCGGCTCCGTATAATTCGCCGGATTTTTCGCCTATCCGGATTTTCGCCAACCGAAGGAAGCGACGATGAACTTCGACAACATCCCCGCCGGCAAGGAACTCCCCAACGACGTCTATGTGGCGATCGAGATCCCGGCCAACCACGCGCCGGTCAAGTACGAGATCGACAAGGACATGGGAGCGCTGCTGGTCGACCGCTTCATGGCCACCCCGATGTTCTATCCGGCCAACTACGGCTTCATCCCGCACACCCTGGCCGACGATGGCGACCCCCTGGATGCCCTGGTGGTAACGCCCTATCCGGTCCAGGCCGGAGCCGTGATCCGTGCCCGTCCGGTCGGCATCCTCAACATGACCGACGAGGCCGGCGAGGACGCCAAGCTGGTCTGCGTGCCGCACCCCAAGCTCTCCACCCTCTACGACGACGTCCAGGAGGTCACCGACCTGCCCGAGCTGCTGCGCCAGCAGATCGCCCACTTCTTCGAGAACTACAAGGATCTCGAGAAGGGCAAGTGGGTGAAGGTGGAATCGTGGGAAGGGGCCGAGGCCGCCCGCAAGGCGATCGAGAAGTCCGTGGCCGCCTACCAGAAGGCCTGAGCACGCCGCGCGCACATGCAAAGGGGCCGCCCGAGGGGCGGCCCCTTTGCATGTCGGGTGATCACTCCTCGTCGGGATCACCCTCTGCCGGCGAGGCCGGCGCCTCGTCCTGATCTGCCTCCGGGATCGTCGACTCGTCCTGATCCGCTTCCGGAACGGGCGCCTCGTCCGGCTCCGACAGCGGGGCCGGCTCTCCCGTCCGCTCGTCCTCCCGAGCCTCCTCGGGCGACGCCAGGGCCGGCGGCGGGCTCTCGCCCCCGGCATCCTCGCTGCGTTCCACCGCTTCCACCGGCGGCTCGACGGGCTCCTCGTCCTCGAGCGCCTCGGGGGCCGCCAGCCCGGCCGGCGGCGCCTCGAGTGCCGCGACCAGGTCCCGCGCCAGGTCCCGGGCGCGGATCACATGGTTGGCCATCACCAGCGAATGGTTGGCGAAGATGCCGAAGCCCGACCCGTTGAGCACCACCGGGCTCCACAGCCGGCGCTGGGTCCGCTCGAGCTCGGCGACGAGCATCTCCCACTCACCCGACACACCGGCCCGCTCGAGCACGTCCGCCTGGTCGCGACGCACCGCCTCGAGCAGACGGGAAAGCGCCCAGCCGGTTCCCCGCGCCTCGAAGAAGATGTCGTCGACCCGGTACCAGGGGGTACGCGGGGGCAGATCGCCGGTAGCGATGTCCAGGTCGCGCAATCGCTCGCGGCTACCGACGCTGGCGGAGAGCCGCAGCCCCAGGTCGTCGAGTCGCCAGGCGACCTGCTCCAGCCAGGCCGCCAGGCCGGCGCCGGCGGCGAAGCCGGCACCGCCCGACTCGCCGAGCGCCACCAGATACTCGTCCAGGGCCACCAATGCCTGCTCGAGGCGCTGCTCGGTGGAGGGATAGAGCCAGTCGCGGCTGCTCCCGTCCAGCCGCTCGACGACCTCCTCGAGCACCGGATGGTCGCCCTCCTCCATGGCCGGCAGCGCACGGGAGAGGTCACGAGCCTGGTTCAGCACCCCCAGTTCCCACTGGGGCATGTTGTCGAGCCACAGGCCCGGCGGTGCGATGTCATTGCGCAGGTAGCCACCGGGCTTGTCGAGCAGGGTACTCACCACCGTCATCAGGCTGGTGGTGGTGACGGCGCCGCGGGCCGCCGGGCTGGAGGCCGCCTCGCCGCGCCGCTCGGCGGTGGCCTGCTCGACATCGAAGGCGGCCGGCGGCCGGCTCCACCAGATCCCCAGCGCTACGGTGACCAGCAGGTAGATCACCACCAGCGCCAGCAGCGGCTTCCATATCCAGCCGTAATCCGGGCGCTCGAGCGCCTCGACCCTCCTGCGGCGCCTGGCGGCGCCCTTTTCCGTCAAAGCCATGGTCCTGATTCCCTGATGGTGGCAAAGGCAGCGGCGCGACAATGGGGCGCAGCCGAAACCGGCATCATGTGATCCACTGTGCCGGCTTCCTGGGTTATCCTAACAGCTGATCCTTCTCGCGGCGCCTGGTGCGGAACCCCGAGTGGCCGCCGGAGTCCTAGTCGCGATCACCTGGATAAGGAAGACCGTTTTGATCTTCAGACGCCTGGCCTGCCTGATCGCCCTTGCGCTGCTACCGCTCGTCGGTCACGCCCAGTGGTTCTCCTCGAGCAGCTCCAGCGGTGACTTCCTGCCGGTGCTGGAGGCCTTCCAGCCCAGTGCCTGGCATGACGGCGAGACCCTCTTCGTGGGGGTCGAGAATGCCGACGGCTACTACCTCTACCGTCACCGGTTCGCCGTCGAGGCCAGGGACGCGACACACGCACTGGGCGAGCCCCGGCTGCCCCCGGGCGAGTTCAAGAGCGACGAGTTCCTCGGCGACGTTCATGTCTTCTACGACCGGGTGGTCCTCGAGGTTCCGCTGGAGAATGGCGCCCGGGGGCCACTGGACCTCACCCTGACCTTCCAGGGCTGCGCCGATGCCGGCCTCTGCTACCCCCCCGAACGGGTCGACCTGCAGGCCCCCGAGAGCTCGGCGCCGGCGGCCTTCGCCAGCTGGCAGGCCGAGGATGGCGACAACGACGGCAACGATGCCGGCATCCCTGCCACGCCCCCCCCCGCCCCCCAGAGCCCGGACGGCCGCTTCAGCGCCCTGATGAGCGATGCCAGCCTGCCGCTGGCCCTGGGCCTGTTCTTCCTCGCCGGGCTGGGGCTCACCTTCACCCCCTGCGTCCTGCCGATGGTGCCGATCCTGTCGTCGATCATCGTCGGCCAGCACCCGACCCGCCCCCGCGCCTTCGCCCTCTCGGCCAGCTACGTGGCCGGCATGGCCCTGACCTACGCGGCGGTCGGCGTGCTGATGGGACTGTTCGGCGCCGGGCTCAACTTCCAGGCGCGGCTGCAGTCCGCCCCGGTACTGATCGGCTTCGCGGTACTGTTCGTGCTCTTCGCCCTGGCCATGTTCGGCGCCTTCAACCTGCGCCTGGCCCCCGGGCTGGCCGGACGACTCGACGCCTGGCAGGCTCGCGCCCAGCGCAGCGGCCCTGGCGGCCTGGCGCTGGCCGGTGCGCTCTCGGTACTGGTGGTCTCGCCCTGTGTCTCGGCGCCCCTGGCCGGGGCCCTGGTGTTCATCTCCACCACCGGCGACGCCCTGCTGGGCGGCGCCGCCCTGCTCGCCCTGGGGCTCGGCATGGGCGTGCCGCTGCTGCTGGTCGGCACCTTCGGCACCACCCTGCTGCCGCGCACCGGCGCCTGGATGAACGGGGTCAAGGTCGCCTTCGGCATCCTGCTGCTGGGTGTGGCGATCTGGCTGGTCGAGCGCCTGCTGCCACCCGCCATGGCCCTGCTGCTGTGGGCAGCCCTGGCCATCGGCAGTGCCGTCACGCTGGGGGCGCTGACCGTCAACCAGGCCCAGGGCTGGCCCCGGGTGCGCCAGGCCGCCGGCATCCTGCTGCTGGCCTGGGGCGTCGCCCTGGTGCTCGGCGCCGCCCGCGGCGCCCACGACCCGCTTCGCCCCCTGGCCCCCACCGCCACGGTGTCCCCCACCGCCACGGTGTCCCCCACCGGGCAGGCGGTCGAGGTCACCACCGTGCATAGCCTCGACACCCTGGAGGCGGCCCTGCGGGCTGCCAGCGACGAGGGCCGCCCGGCCTTCGTCCACTTCACCGCCGACTGGTGCATCTCCTGCAAGCAGCTGGAGCGCCAGGTCTACCCCGACCCCCGGGTCGCCGCGCCGCTCTCCTCGTTCGCCCGCATCAATGTCGACGTCACCGAGACCGACGACACCTCCCGCGAGCTGCTCGACAGCTTCGGGTTGTTCGGCCCGCCGAGCCTGCTGTTCTTCGACGACGTCGAGGAGATCCGCGCGGCGCGTATCCAGGGCGAGGTGCGCGCCGCCGCCCTGGCCAGCCACCTGGACGGGGTGCTGGAGCGGCTGGAGGCCCGCCGGGGCTGAGCCTGCGCGGCCGGGCGGGGGCCGCGAAGCTCGCCGAACAGGTGCTCGAATCTCGTGATCGAACGCTGTTCTCCTGCTCGCTGGACATCCACGCCGATTTTCGGCACACTCCGGCGTCAATGCCTTATCACGGCCGATAGAGGCGGGAAGAGTCGCCATCTTGCCGCGATCTATTGCGAGTTGGCCCGGGTTGACAGCGTCGCCGGGGCTGCCGCCACCCACCGATACCAATCGATCGAGACAGAGTCATGGATATCCGCAAGGTCAAGAAGCTGATCGAACTGCTCGAAGAGTCCAACATCAGCGAAATCGAGATCCAGGAAGGCGAGGAATCGGTCCGCATCAGCCGACACCCCAACGGCACGAACTGGCAGCAGCCCATGCCCCAGGGCTATGCGCCCCCGGCACCGGCGGCCGCCCCCCCGGCCGTGGCGGCGCCCGCCGAGCCCGCCGGCGAAGCGGCGCCCGCCTACCAGGGCCACGCCGTGACCTCGCCCATGGTCGGCACCTTCTACCGCTCGCCGGCACCGGGCGCCAAGCCCTTCTTCGAGGTGGGCTCCAGCGTCAAGAAGGGTGACACCGTGTGCATCATCGAGGCCATGAAGATGATGAACCAGATCGAGGCCGATCGCGATGGCGTGATCGAGGCGTTCCTGGTCGAGGACGGCGAGCCGGTCGAGTTCGACCAGCCGATGCTCGTCATCTCCTGATCTTCCCACACACACTGGCGGACCCCATCATGCTGGACAAGGTTCTCATCGCCAATCGTGGCGAGATCGCCCTGCGCATACTGCGTGCCTGCAAGGAGCTGGGCATCAAGACCGTCGCGGTCCACTCCAAGGCCGACCGCGAGTTGATGCACGTGCGCCTGGCCGACGAGGCCGTGTGCATCGGGCCGGCGCCCTCGGCCCAGTCTTACCTGAACATCCCGGCGCTGATCAGCGCCGCCGAAGTCACCGATTCCAGTGCCATCCATCCCGGCTACGGCTTCCTCTCCGAGAACGCCAACTTCGCCGAGCAGGTCGAGCGCTCCGGCTTCGTCTTCATCGGCCCGCGGGCCGAGACCATCCGCCTGATGGGCGACAAGGTCAGCGCCATCGAGTCGATGAAGAAGGCCGGCGTCCCCACGGTACCCGGCTCCGACGGCCCGCTGCCGGAGGACGACGAGGGCGAGATCATCGCCGTCGCCCGACGCATCGGCTACCCGGTGATCATCAAGGCCGCCGCCGGTGGCGGCGGTCGCGGCATGCGCGTGGTGCATACCGAGGCCCACCTGCTCTCCGCGGTCACCGTCACCCGCACCGAGGCCCACTCGGCCTTCGGCGATGGCACCGTCTACATGGAGAAGTTCCTCGAGAACCCGCGCCATGTCGAGGTCCAGGTGCTGGCCGACGGCCAGGGCAACGCCATCCACCTCTATGATCGCGACTGTTCGCTGCAGCGCCGTCACCAGAAGGTGATCGAGGAGGCCCCGGCCCCGGGCATCGACCCCGATGCCCGCGCCGAGGTGCTCGAGGCGTGCCGGCAGGCCTGCCTCACCATCGACTACCGAGGCGCCGGCACCTTCGAGTTCCTCTACGAGGACGGCCAGTTCTTCTTCATCGAGATGAACACCCGGGTCCAGGTGGAGCATCCGGTCACCGAGATGGTCACCGGCGTGGATATCGTCCGCGAGCAGCTGCGCATCGCCTCGGGGCTGCCGCTGTCGGTTGGCCAGGAGGAGGTGCAGCTCAACGGCCACTCCTTCGAGTGCCGCATCAACGCCGAGGATTCCCGCACCTTCATGCCCTCCCCCGGCAAGGTGACCCTCTACCATCCGCCGGGTGGGCTGGGCGTGCGCATGGACTCCCACGTCTATACCGGCTACACGGTACCGCCTCACTACGACTCGCTGATCGGCAAGCTGATCACCTGGGGCGCCGACCGCGAGACGGCGCTGATCCGCATGCGCAACGCCCTGGACGAGCTGCTGGTGGAAGGCATCAAGACCAACACCGACCTGCACAAGGACCTGGTGCGCGACGGCTACTTCCAGCAGGGTGGCGTGAATATCCACTACCTGGAGAAGAAGCTCGCGCAGTAACCGCGCAGCGCTTCGCGGGGTGGCCGACGCCACCCCGCATTCGTTATCCGATGTCCGTCACCCCGGCGAGCCGATCGCCCCCTGACGCCTCATGGAGCCCGCCATGCCCTGGCTGCAACTGAAGGCCCGTATCGCCCCCGAGCAGGCCGAGACCCTGGAAGAGCTGCTGCTCGCCGAGGGCGCCACCGCCATCACCCTGCAGGACGCCCACGACGACCCGGTGTTCGAGCCCGAGCGAGGCACCACCCCGCTGTGGCACGAGACGGTGCTCACCGGGCTCCATGACGACCTGGAGGGCATCGAGGCGATGCTCGAGCGCCTGGCCGCCACCTGGGCCGAGACGATGCCCGGCGAGCCGTTCCCCGAGGTCGAGGTCGAACTCCTTGCCGACCGCGACTGGGAACGCGAGTGGATGGACGACTTCGCGCCCCTGCGCATGGGCCAGCGGCTATGGATCGTGCCGAGCTGGCACGAGCCCCCCGAGCCCGGCGCGGTGAACCTGCATCTCGACCCGGGGCTCGCCTTCGGCACCGGCACCCACCCCACCACGGCGCTCTGCCTGGAGTGGCTCGATGGCCTGGCGGTGGCCGGCGAACTCGCGGGTCGCGAGGTGCTCGACGTCGGCTGCGGCTCCGGAATCCTGGCCATCGCCGCCCTGAAGCTGGGTGCCGCAAGCGCGGTGGGCACCGATATCGATCCCCAGGCGCTGCAGGCCAGTCGCGACAATGCCGAGCGCAATGCCATCGCCGAGGCCGACTTCCGGCTCTGCTACCCGGAACAGCTCGACGCCGGCGGCTATCCGGTCGTGCTCGCCAATATCCTCGCCGGCCCGCTGGTCGAGCTGGCAGCGACCATCGCCGGCCATGTCGCTCCCGGGGGCCGGCTGGCGCTCTCCGGCATCCTCGAGCCCCAGGCCGAGGAGGTCCTCGAGGCCTATCGGGCGGAGGGCCTGCTGATGGACGAGCCGGTCGTGCGCGAGGGCTGGGTGCGGCTGAGCGGGTACCGGGCGACGTGAACAGCGGACGTGGCCCGCCCGACCCACAGGGCTATCGCAGATAGCAGCATTGCTCGGGGCTGATCCGCCGGCAGGCCTGCGAGGAGGCGCTGTAAACCCCTCCATGGGCGCTACCGACGCCATCCCTGGCGTAGGACCTCCTCTTCGGCCTGCCCCCGGTGCCCCTAGCTACAGTCAACTGCGATATCCCTGGCCCGACCAAAGATCGCCTTCACCATCAACGACCGGGGGCGTATGATATGCCCCCTTCGAGCCAGCAGACGCCATCATGCCCGAGACCCGCTCCTCACTGCCCCGGATCGGCCGCTTCGAGTTGCCCAACAGGGTGATCCTGGCGCCCATGGCCGGGGTCACCGACCGCCCCTTCCGGCAGCTCTGCCGTCAGCTGGGGGCGGGCCTGGTGGTGGGGGAGATGGTCACCTCGGACCCGGGCCTGTGGCACACCCGCAAGTCGCGGTTGCGCCTGGACCACCGCGGCGAGCCCGGCCCCCGGGCGGTGCAGATCGCCGGCGGTGACGCCGCCATGCTCGCCGAGGCAGCACGGCTCAATGCCGAACAGGGCGCCGAGATCATCGACATCAACATGGGCTGCCCGGCGAAGAAGGTGTGCAACAAGGCCGCCGGCTCGGCGCTGCTGCGCGACGAGGCGCTGGTGGCCGAGATTCTCGAGGCGGTGGTGGCCGCGGTGGAGGTGCCGGTGACGTTGAAGATTCGCACCGGCTGGTGCGCCGAGAGCAACAACGGAGTGCGTGTGGCCCGGCTCGCCGAGGCCGCTGGCATCCAGGCCCTGGCGGTGCACGGCCGCCACCGCCAGCAGCGCTACTCGGGCGAGGCCGAGTACGACACCATCGCCGGGATCAAGGCCGCGGTGAAGATTCCGGTCTTCGCCAACGGTGATATCGATTCTGCCGAGAAGGCCGCCCGCGTCCTCGACTATACTGGTGCGGATGCAGTCATGATCGGCCGCGGCGCCCAGGGCAATCCCTGGGTCTTCCGCGAGATCGACCACTACCTGCGCCAGGGAGAGCATCTCGCTCCCCCGGCCGACGAGGAGCGCGCCAGTGTCCTGCGCGCCCATCTCGCGGCCCTGCATGATTTCTATGGTGAGCACCTGGGTGTGCGCATCGCACGCAAGCATGTCGGCTGGTACCTGGCCGGTGATGGCCGTCTCGACGAGGCGGACCGACGTGCCCTGCGGGCCACCTTCAATGGCCTGGAGTGCCCGACAGCCCAGTGCCGCTTCATTGACGAACTGTTTCGTCACGACCCTGCCGCGGCCCCGGGCCGCCTGGCCCGGGCCGTGGCATCGGATGGAATCTGTGCCGCATGACCAGCCAAGCCTTTCCCCAGAATCCCGAGCTGTCGGGGCCAGATGACGCCCGACCCTCCCGTGATCTCGCCGGCAGGGCCGCCGGGGACGCCTCCCCGGCCGAGCCGGCGTCGCAGCAGCCGTTGCGCGAAGCCGTGGACGCCGCCATGCGACGCTACTTCGATCATCTGGACGGCGGTGATGTTACCGGGCTCTACGCCATGGTCATGGCCGAGGTCGAATCGCCGCTGCTGGCCTCCGTGCTCGAGCATACCCAGGGCAACCAGACCCGTGCCGCGGAGATGCTCGGCCTCAACCGCGGCACCCTGCGCAAGAAGCTCAAGCAGTATGGCCTGATCTGATGCATGCAGGGAGCCCCGCCGGGCTCCTTCCGCCCTGTCGCCGCCCGCTTCGTGGCCCGCTTTCCGTGACCCGACTTTCCACCCACCCACTGCCAGCCAGAGAGTGACCCCCATGGCCCAATCCTCCTCCGGCGCGGTTCGCCGCGCGCTGATCAGCGTTTCCGACAAGACCGGCATCGTCGATTTCGCCCGCGGTCTCACCGAGCACGGCGTCGAACTGCTCTCCACCGGCGGCACCTTCCGCCTGCTCCAGGAGAACGGCATCAGTGTCACCGAAGTCTCCGAACACACCGGCTTCCCGGAGATCATGGACGGCCGGGTCAAGACCCTTCATCCGAAGATCCACGGCGGCATCCTCGGCCGTCGCGGCCAGGACGATGCGGTGATGGCCGAGCACGGCATCGACCCCATCGACATGGTGGTGGTCAACCTCTACCCCTTCGCCCAGACCGTGGCGAAGCCGGACTGCACCCTGGAAGACGCCATCGAGAACATCGACATCGGCGGCCCCACCATGGTGCGCGCCTGCGCCAAGAACCATGCCCACACCAGCATCGTGGTGGATGCCGACGACTATGCCCGGGTGCTGGACGAGATCGCCTCCGGGAACGGCGCGGTGAGTGACGCCACCCGCTTCGACCTGGCGGTCAAGGCCTTCGAGCACACCGCCGGCTACGACGCCGCCATCGCCGACTACCTGGGCCAACGGGTCCCCGGCGGCGAGGACGGTTTCCCGCGCACCTACAACCTGCAGTTCGTCAAGAAGCAGGCCATGCGCTACGGCGAGAACCCCCACCAGGGCGCGGCCTTCTACGTCGAGGCCGATGCCCGCGAGGCCAGCGTGGCTACCGCGACCCAGCGGCAGGGCAAGGCGCTATCGTTCAACAACGTCGCCGACACCGATGCCGCCTTCGAGTGCGTCAAGGCCTTCACCGAGACCGCCTGCGTGATCGTCAAGCACGCCAACCCCTGTGGCGTGGCGGTGGGGATCACCCCCTGCGAGGCCTACGAAAAGGCCTTCGCCACCGACCCCACCAGCGCCTTCGGCGGCATCATCGCCTTCAACGAACCGCTGGATGCCGAGACGGCCCGGGCCATCATCGACCGCCAGTTCGTCGAGGTGATCATCGCCCCCGGGGTCGAGGACGACGCCCTGCCCATCGTCGCCGAGAAGCCCAATGTGCGCCTGCTCGATGTCGGTGAAGAGCGCTGGCCCGGCAAGCGCGAGCACGCCCACGACTTCAAGCGCGTCACCGGCGGGCTGCTGGTGCAGGACCGCGACCTGGGCATGGTCGGCCGCGACGAGCTGACCGTGGTCACCGAGCGGGTGCCCAGCGAGCAGGAGATGCGCGACCTGGCGTTCGCCTGGAAGGTCGCCAAGTACGTCAAGTCCAACGCCATCGTCTACGCCAAGGCCGGCCAGACCATCGGCGTCGGCGCCGGTCAGATGAGCCGCGTCTACTCGGCGAAGATCGCCGGCATCAAGGCCGCCGACGAGGGCCTCTCGGTGCCCGGTTCGGTGATGGCCAGTGACGCCTTCTTCCCCTTCCGCGACGGCATCGACGCCGCGGCGGCGGCCGGCATCACCGCGGTGATCCAGCCCGGCGGCTCGATGCGCGACCAGGAGGTGATCGATGCCGCCAACGAGGCAGGCATCGCCATGGTGTTTACCGGCATGCGGCATTTCCGGCACTGACACCTGCTGGAAGCAGGGCTATCGCAGATGGCGGTAACGCTCGAGGCTGTTCCGGCGACAGGTCTGCGAGGGGGCGCTGTAAACCCCTCCCTGGGCGCTACCGATTCCATCCATGGAATCGGACCCCCTCTTCGACCTGTCCCCGGCGCCTCTCGCTTTGGGTAACGGCGATTGCCCTGCTGCTGGAAGCTGGAATACAGCCTGATCTCAGTCAGTAGAGAAAACACCCCTGCCGGTAGCCCCGGCAGGGGTGTTTTTCTTCCAGCTTCCAGGCGCGAAGCGCCGCTCTTCGAGCTTCCAGCTCTTACCCCAGGTCGATGCAGAGGTACTTGGTCTCGAGGAACTCATCCAGCCCCTGGTGGCCGCCCTCGCGGCCCAGGCCCGAGGCCTTGACCCCGCCGAAGGGCGCGGCGGCGTTGGAGATCAGCCCGGTGTTGATGCCCACCATGCCGTACTCCAGGGCGTCGGCCACCCGCCAGACGCGGCCCAGGTCGCGGGAGTAGAAGTAGGACGCCAGACCATACTCGGTGTCGTTGGCCATGGCGATGGCATCCTCCTCGTCCTCGAAGGGGAACACCGCCGCCAGCGGACCGAAGGTCTCCTCGTGGGCCACCTTCATGCTGCTGGTGGCGAAGCTGATCAGGGTCGGGGTGAAGAAGTTGCCGCCCAGCGGGTGCGGGTGCCCCCCCAGCAGCAGCTCGGCACCGTGGTCCACGGCATCGTGGACATGCTCGCTGACCTTGGCGACGGCGTTGTCGTCGATCAGCGGCCCGATATTGATGCCGGCCTTGGTGCCATCGCCCACCTTGAGCTCGCTGTTCATGGCCACGGCGAGCTTCTCGCAGAAGGCGTTGACCACGCTGGACTGCACCAGGAAGCGGTTGGTGCAGACACAGGTCTGGCCCGCGTTGCGGAACTTGGCCGCCATGGCCCCTTCCACCGCGGCATCGAGGTCGGCGTCCTCGAAGACGATGAAGGGCGCGTTGCCGCCGAGTTCCAGCGAGATCTTCTGGATATGCTGCGAGGCCTGGGCCATCAGCTGACGCCCCACCTCGGTGGAGCCGGTGAAGGTGATCTTGCGCACCAGCGACGACTCGGTCATGGCGGCGGCGATCTCGCTGGCGCGCCCCGGCACCACGTTGAACACCCCGCGCGGCACGCCGGCGCGCTCGGCCAGCAATGCCAGGGCGGTGGCGGAGAACGGCGTCTGGCTGGCCGGCTTGGCCACCACGGTGCAGCCGGCGGCCAGGGCGGCACCGGCCTTGCGGGTGATCATCGCCGCCGGGAAGTTCCAGGGGGTAATGGCCCCCACCACGCCCACCGGCTGCTTGGTCACCACGATGCGCTGGTGGGGCTTGGCGGCGGGCACGGTCTCGCCGTAGACGCGCCGCGCCTCCTCGGCGAACCAGCGCAGGAAACTCGCCGCATAGGCGATCTCGCCGGCGGCTTCCTTGAGCGGCTTGCCCTGCTCATGGGTCATGATCATGGCCAGGTCGTCCTGATGCTCGAGCATCAGGTCGTGCCACTTCATCAGGATGTCGGCACGCTCCTGGGCGGTGAGCGCCTTCCAGGCCGGCCAGGCCGCATCGGCCGCGGCGATGGCGCGCTCTGTCTCGACCCGCCCCAGGCGCGGCACATTGCCCATGCTCTCGCCGGTGGCCGGGTTGAGCACGTCGATCTGCTCGCCGCTGTCGGCGGCGACCCAACTGCCATCGATATAGGCGAAGGGGCAATAGAGCTGCGTTTCCTTGAGGGCTTCCATGTTCGTCTCCTGCCGCGGTTGCGGCTCGTTGTCGGTTTGCCTTCATGCTAAGCGTAAAGGCCCCGGTGCACCAAGCACCGGGGCCACTCCATTTCGGCAGGGTAGCGCAGCGGGGTCAGCGCGGGCGTCGCGGCTCGCGGGACTCGGAGAGGGTGATGGAGACGGAGTCGGCGAAGCGCAGGGCATGGGGCTTGTCGATCTCGACCTGGGCGGTGAGGACCTGCTCGTGGGCCATGATCAGATCGAGCACCTCGCGGGTCATGCGCTCCAGCAGCAGGAAGCGGTTGTCCTCGACATGGGCGATCACCTGCTTGGTGATGGTGCGGTAGTTCAGCGCCTGCTCGATATGGTTGAAGGCCATCGCCTTGTCGGCGCGATAGCGGATCACCGCATTGATCACCACGTCCTGGCGATTGCGGATCTCGTCGTCCTTGATGCCGATATGGGTACGCAGCCGCAGGTTCTTGAGGCGGATGGTCGCCAGGTCATGGTCGAAGTGCTGATCGTCGATGGCGTGCAGCGTCATGGCAGGACTCCTTGCGTAGCGGGCCTCAGCGGCTGTTGACCAGGGTCAGGAATTCCTGGCGCGTTGGCTGATTGTCGCGGAAGGACCCCAGCATCACCGAGGAGGTCATGCTCGAGTTCTGCTTCTCCACGCCACGCATCATCATGCACAGGTGGCGGGCCTCGATCACCACCGCCACACCGCGGGCCCCGGTGACCTGCTGGACCGCCTCGGCGATCTGGCGGGTCAGGTTCTCCTGGATCTGCATGCGTCGGGCGTACATGTCGACGATGCGGGCGAACTTCGACAGGCCCAGTACACGTCCCTTGGGCAGGTAGGCGATATGGCACTTGCCGATGAAGGGCAGCAGGTGGTGCTCGCACATGGAGTAGAGCTCGATGTCCTTGACCAGCACCATCTCGTCGGTCTCCGACTCGAAGACGGCACCGTTGACGATCTCCTCGAGCGACTGGTTGTAGCCATGATTGAGAAACTGCATGGCCTTGGCGGCCCGCTTCGGGGTGTCGCGCAGGCCCTCCCGCTCGGGATCCTCCCCCAGTTCGAGGATGATCTGGCGATAGTGGTTGGCGAGTTCTTCGGTCATCGTCGGGCCCCGTGGCATTGTCGGTTGTCGTGGTGCACGCCGTCAGTGGTGATGGTCACCGGCCCCGCTGGAGGCCGGTAGCGTCATGCCATGCAGCAAGCCATGTACAAACTCTATACATAGCCAGTCGAGTGTACAATAACGGCACCCACGAACCCTGCATTCTAGCGCAAGGCACAGGCATGCGCAGGCCCCGGCGCCCCTCGGGGTGACAGTATGTCGCGCCGGGAGGGCGCGGCCCTGGCTGCTCGCCCCTGCCCGCTGTGGTAGCATATGCATTTCTTCATGCTGTGCCCCAGTCATCCTCGAGAGCCGACATGATCAAGACCCCCACCCTGCTGCTGGCCACGGCCCTGCTGATTCCCTCCCTGGCGCTCGGCGCCACCCTGGAGCTCCCTGGCGACGCCCGGGTCGAATTCCAGGTCATCGACTCACTGCACCTGAGCGAGGACGAGCCGCGTCACGACGACCTCGCGATGCGGCCGGTCGCCAACGGCAACGGCACCCACCAGTTGCCGGAGTACTGCGTGGCGATCGGCGATGCCCGCCTGGACGGTGAGCGCATCCGCGTCACCGCCAAGGCCCTGACCTGCATCGAGACCGACGGCAGCGACAGCGAGATCTACAGCGGCGAGATCTCGGCCGCCGCCTACGAGGATGACGGCAGCTACGGCGTGGCCGCCTGCGACGAGGGTCGCTGCGTGCTGGAGCCGTCCGAGGGCTTCCTGCTGCAGTTTGCCGAGGCGCTCGCCATCGAGCAGCAGGACAACCCCTCGGCGCAGATCAACGAGCAGCGCCGCCAGGCCGAAGGGGCCGGCGTGGCCAACCCGATTCCCGCCGAGTCGCCGGACCCCGACGACGACTGAGGCCGGCCCCCTCCGCGCCCCGCCACGACGCTCCCCTCGGGGAGCGTCGTGCGTACCGGTGCGGTGAGCGTCACGCCAGCCAGCGGGGCTTCTGCTCCAGCAATTGCCGCTGCTGCTCCAGCATGCGGATATGCCCGTCCCAGTAGCCGGCATCGGCCAGCCAGGGGAAGGCCGGCGGAAAGGCCGGATCATCCCAGCGCGCCACCAGCCAGGCGCTGTGGCGCAACAGGCGCAGGGTGCGAAGCGGCTCCACCAGCGCCAGCTCGCCACGGTCGAAGTCCAGGTGCTGCTCGTAACCCTCGATCACCTCGGAGAGCTGCATCTGGCGCTCCTCGTCGTGCTCGGCGGTGAACAGCATCCACAGGTCCTGTACCGCCGGCGCCATCAGGCAGTCATCGAAATCGACCAGGGCGAAGTGCTCGTCGCGCCCCAGGATATTGCCGATATGGCAGTCGCCATGGACACGGATCGCCCGCTCGGGCTCCCAGGCATGGGGCGCGAGGCGCCGGTGGAGCGCCTCGGTGATCCGCTCGTAGGCCCGGCGCTGACGGCGATCCAGCCAGGCGCTGCCCAGCACCCGCTCGCGGGCCTCGACCACCATGGCGTCCAGGTCCAGGGTCCGGCGGTGGGCGAAGGTCGAGCGCCGGCCCACCTCGTGGACGGCACCGATCAGCTCGCCCAGCACGAACAGGTGGGCGGGGTTCTCGAGCTCCGGGGCCTGACCCGGCAACTGGGGGTAGAGCGCGAAGCGGAAGCCCTCGGCCCGGTGCAGGCTCTCGCCCGCCTCGTTGCGCCAGGGGGCCGCCACCGCCACCCCCGCCGCCTCGAGCTCGGCCAGGAAGTCATGCTCCTCCTGGATCTGGGCATCGCTCCAGCGCTCGGGGCGATAGAACTTCACCACCCAGCGGCGCCGCTCCTCGTCGTGCACCAGGAAGACGCGGTTCTCGTAGCTGTTCAGCGCGAAGGGCTCGCCGGGCAGCCACAGGCCGAGCGACTCCACCGCCGCCACGATCCGGGCGGGCTCCAGGCGGGCGAAGGGATGTGGGATGGTTGCCATGGGCGCTCCGAAGGGGGAAAGAGTGCATCCTATCAGAGGTGGAGGTGCTTCGGGGTGCGGGCCACCGCCCACGCCTCCACCTCCTCGGCGCCGGCCTGGCGACAGGCCGCCGCCAGGGCATCCAGGGTCGCCCCGGTGGTCATGACGTCATCGACCAGCACCACTCGGGGTGGCAGCGCGGTCTCGACCCGGAAGGCGCCACGCAGGTTGGCCCGCCGCTCGCGGCGATCGAGCCCGCGCTGGCTGCGGGTGTCGCGCCGCCGCTCGGCTCGAATCAAGGGCCGCCCCAGCCGCCGCGCCAGGCGACGGGCCAGCCAGCCCGCCTGGTCGAAGCCCCGCTCCCGGGCTCGACGGGGATGCAGCGGCACCGGTATCACCGCCGCGGGCCAGTCCAGCGCCTCGGCCGGCAACCCGGCCGTCAGCAGGTCGAGCAGCACCGCGCCCGCTCGCGGCGAGGCGTGGAACTTGAAGCGCTGCACCAGGCCGGCGATCTCGCCTTCATAGCGCAGCGGGACCCGCGCCCGGTCGAAGGCCGGTGGCAGGCGCAGGCAGAGGCCGCAGCGGCGACCGGCCAGCTGCCCCGGCTGGGGCTCGGCGCAGCACGGGCAGGCCGGCAGGTTCCAGGGCAGGGACGCGAAGCAGGCCCCACACCAGGGGCGGTCACGGCTGTCCGGGGCCAGGCAGAAGGCGCAGCGGCCGGGCAGCGCCCGACGCAGGGCCTCGTCAACCAGGTCGACCCACGCGGTTGACAAGCCGCGTCGAGCCCGTAAGCTGTCCGTCAACCTGGTGATTCCGACAAAGTTGACCATAAGCGAGCCCGCCATGTCCTCCGTGCCGCACGACTCTTTCGCCGACACTCGCGCCGACACCCTGACCCTAGCCGCCCGCCCGGCGGTTCGCCACGATGCACCGCCGCGTCACGACTGGTCCATCGACGAGATCGAGGCGCTCTTCGCCCTGCCCTTCAATGACCTGCTGTTCCAAGCCCAGCAGGTGCACCGCGCCCACTTCGACGCCAACGCCGTGCAGGTCTCCACCCTGCTCTCCATCAAGACCGGCGCCTGCCCCGAGGACTGCAAGTACTGCCCGCAGTCCGGCCACTACAACACCGGGCTCGGCAAGGAGAAGCTGCTGGAGATCGAGAAGGTGGTGGAGCAGGCCCGGGCGGCGAAAGACGCCGGCGCCAGCCGCTTCTGCATGGGCGCGGCCTGGAAGAGCCCGCGCGAGCGCGACCTCGAGGTGGTGCTGGAGATGGTCGGCCGGGTCAAGGCGCTGGGGCTCGAGACCTGCATGACGCTGGGCATGGTCGACACCGACCAGGCCAGGCGCCTGTCCGAGGCCGGGCTCGACTACTACAACCACAACCTCGACACCTCGCCGGAGTACTACGGCGAGATCATCACCACCCGCACCTACGGCGACCGCCTGGAGACCCTGGCCAACGTGCGCGAGGCCGGCATGAAGGTCTGTTCCGGGGGCATCCTGGGCATGGGCGAGGCGCCCCGCGACCGTGCCGCCCTGCTCCAGCAACTGGTGAAGCTCGAGCCGCACCCCGAATCGGTGCCGATCAACATGCTGGTCAAGGTCCCCGGTACCCCGCTGGAGAATGCGGAGGATCTCGATCCCATCGACTTCATCCGCGCCATCGCCGTGGCCCGCATCCTGATGCCGAGGAGCCATGTGCGCCTCTCCGCCGGTCGCGAGCAGATGAACGAATCGACCCAGGCGCTGGCCTTCCTGGCCGGGGCCAACTCGATCTTCTACGGTGATCAGCTGCTGACCACGTCCAACCCCCAGGTGGAGCAGGACCGGGCGCTGTTCGCCAAACTCGGCCTCCACCCGGAACGCCGCGAGACCTGTGCCGACGACGACCGCCAGCGAGAAACGCTGGAGGCCGCCATGGCGCGCCAGGCCGGCCAGGCCCGGGCCGCCGCCCTGGCCTACGACGCCACTGCCACCCCCGAGGCCTGAGGTCCACATGGTGGCACCACGCAGCGACTGGACGACGTGGCTCGCCGAGCGGGCGGGCGAACGCCGGGCCCGCGGGCTGTGGCGCACGCGCCGCTGTCATGCCCTCGAGGGCGTCCTCGACTTCGCCGGCAACGACTACCTGGGCCTGGCCCGGGACCCGCGACTGGCGGAGGCCCAGGCCGCCGGTGCCCGCCGCTTCGGCGCCGGTGCCCGGGCCTCGCACCTGGTCAGCGGCCATCTCGAGGTGCACGAGGCCCTGGAGGAGCGCCTGGCGGCACTGACCGGCCGGCCGGCGGCGCTGCTCTTCTCCACCGGCTACATGGCCAACCTCGGTACCCTCCAGGCACTCTGCGACGGTCGGACCCAGGTCTTCCAGGACCGCCTCAACCACGCCTCGCTGCTCGACGGTGCCACCCTCGCCGGTGCCCGCTCGCGGCGCTTCCACCACCGCGACCTCGAGGATCTCGAACGCCTGCTGGCCCGCGCCCCCGAAGAGGCGCTCCGGCTGGTGGTCAGCGACGGGGTGTTCAGCATGGATGGCGACGTGGCCGACATCGCCGGCCTGGCCGCAACCAGCGAGCGCCACGGCGCCTGGCTGATGATCGACGATGCCCACGGCCTCGGCGTGCTCGGCAGCCACGGCGACGGCTGCGTGGGCCGCGCCCACGGCATCGACCGGGTACCGGTGCTGATCGGCACCCTGGGCAAGGCGCTGGGCACCGGCGGCGCCTTCGTGGCCGGCAGCCGCGAGCTGGTCGCGCACCTGACCCAGTTCGCCCGGCCCTATGTGTACACCACCGCCCAGCCGCCCGGGGTCGCTGCGGCGACGCTCGAGGCGCTCGACATCCTCGCCGCCGAACCCGAGCGCCGCACCCGGCTCGTAGCCCTGGTCGAACGCTTCCGCCGCGAGGCCGGCCGGCTCGGCCTGCCGCTGGCCGACTCCGACACGCCGATCCAGCCGCTGGTACTGGGCGACAGCGAGCGCGTCATGCGCTGGGCCGGGCGCTTGAGCGAGCGCGGACTGCTGGTCGGCGCCATCCGCGAGCCCACCGTCCCCCGCGGCCAGGCGCGGCTGCGCATCACTCTCAGCGCCGCCCACACGGATGCCGACCTCGACGCCCTGCTCGAGGCGCTGGCCGCGCTCCAGGCGGACGCTGACGGCGGCCGGGACGGGGTCGCCCCATGAGCCGCCTGGTGCTGCTCTCCGGCTGGGGCATCGACGCCCGCATCTGGCGCCCGCTCGAGGCCCACTGGCCGGCCGGCCTCGAGGTGACCACCCCCGACTGGCCCGGCTATGGCGCACGCCCGAGCCTCGACGATCCCGCCGACCTCGCCGCCCTGGCCGCGGCCATGGCCGGCGATCTGCCGGCGAATGCCGTCTGGGTCGGCTGGTCGCTGGGCGGCCTGCTCGCCGCCGCCCTCCTCGACCACCTGCCCGCGCCCCGGGCGCTGGTGCAGCTCGGCATGGGGCCGCGCTTCTGCGCCGAGGGCGGCATCCCGCCACGGGAGCTCGCCGCCTTCCGGCGCGCCTTCGCCCGCGACGGCGAGGCCACCCGACAGCACTTCCTGCGCTGGCAGCTGCAGGGCGAGCCTGCCCCGCGAGCCGCCCATCGCCGCCTGCTCGACCTGATCGGTCGGGGGCCGGGGGGCGAGGCCGCCACCCTGGCCGTCGGCCTCGAGCAACTCACCACCCTGGATGTCTCGGCCCGGCTGAACGCCCCGCCATGCCCGGTACGACGTACCGCCGGCGAACGGGACCCGCTGCTCGCTCCTGCGCTGCGGCAGTCCGCCGATCATCGGCTAGCCGGCGCCGGCCACTGCCCGATGGTGTCTCGCCCCGACGCCCTGGCGGCCTGTCTCGCCCGTATCGTCCGGCAGCCGGCCCCGACCGAGGAGCGCCCGTCATGACCGCCTCGACCGCCCGTACTGCGCCGCCCCCGCCCCCGGACTGGCAACGCCGGGTGGCGCACGCCTTCTCCCGCGCCGCCGACCGCTACGAGCGCCTCGCCCACGCCCAGCAGGCCATGGGCGAGGCGCTCTGGGCCCGGCTGCCGGCCCGGGCCGAGCGCGTGCTCGACCTGGGCTGCGGGCCGGGCCACTGGAGCGCCCGCCTGGCGGATCGCTATGGCCCCGACTGCCGGGTGACCGGGCTCGACCTGGCGCCCGGCATGCTCGAGGTAGCCAGGGCTCGCCACGCGGCGAGGGCCCGCTGGCTGTGTGCCGATGCCGCCGCCCTGCCGCTGCCCGCTGCCAGCCTGGACCTGGTGTTCTCCAACCTGGCGATCCAGTGGTGCCCGGACCTGGAAGCCGTGCTCGCCGAACTCCGCCGGGTACTGCGCCCGGGCGGGCGGGCGCTGATCAACACCCTGGGGCCGGGCACCCTGGCCGAGGTGAACGAGGCCTGGTCGCGCCCCGCGCAGCCCGCTGCCCTGCTGGCGTTCCGCTCCCGCGAGCGCCACCTGGCGGCGGCCCGGCTGGCGGACTTTGCCGGCGTCACGGTGGAAGCCGCCACCCGGCGCTTCCACTACCCGGACCTGGCCGCGGTGATGGCCTCGATCAAGGGCGTCGGCGCCCAGCCCCCCCGCGGCGAGCGGCTCACCCGCGCCGACCTCGCCCGCGCCCGGCGACGCTACGAGGCCCTGCGCGAGCCCGATGGCCTGCCCGTTTCCTACCGGCTGCTGACCCTGGTGCTGGAGCGCTGAGATGCCCGCGTATTTCGTCACCGGTACCGACACCGATGCCGGCAAGACCCTGGTCACCGCCGGCCTGCTCGCCCTGGCACGCCGCCGCGGCCTGAGCACCCTGGGGCTCAAGCCCATCGCCTCGGGCTGTGAACGCACCGCGGCGGGGCTGCGCAACGCCGATGCCCTGGCGCTGCAGGCCCAATGTGCGCCGGCCCAGTCCTACGCGGCGATCAACCCCTTCGCCTTCGCCCCTCCCATCGCCCCGCACCTGGCCGCCCGCCGGGCGGGCGTGAGCCTCGGCCTCGACGACCTGATTGCCCCTCTCCGGCCGATGCTCGCCCTCGAGCGCGGCATGACGCTGGTCGAGGGCGCCGGCGGCTGGCGGGTCCCCCTCAACGACCATGAGGATCTCGCGGGCCTCGCCGGGCGTCTCGGGCTGCCGGTGATCCTGGTGGTGGGGCTCAAGCTCGGCTGTCTCAGCCACGCCCGCCTCACGGCCGAGGCGATCGTCGCCGACGGCCTGCCGCTCGCCGGCTGGGTGGGCAACCTGCTCGATCCGGCCTTCGCCGAGGACCCGCCCCTCTACGAGGCCAACCTGGCGACCCTGACGCACCGGCTGCCCGGCCCCTGCCTGGGCGTGATACCACGCCTCGCGGCGCCAGGCCCCGAGACGCTGGCCGAAGCCGCCGCCGACCACCTGGTGCTGCCCGATGGCGATTGACTTGCGAAGGCCCGTCCGTACAATGTGGACGCCTGCCCGACCGTGCGGATGTGGTGGAATTGGTAGACACGCCAGATTTAGGTTCTGGTGCCTTCGGGCGTGGGAGTTCAAGTCTCCCCATCCGCACCATTTCAGTTCCTCGATTTCAAGCACGAATTTCCGACTTCCCCCGCGGAAGCACGGCGCCTTCGCGTGCCCGTCGTTTCGCCCGGCTCACCCGCTCCGCCCCGTCACCATCCTTCCACGGAGGCCCTTATGACGTCCCCCGTCTGGCACCCCTATGCCCATCTCAAGACCCAGCCACCGGCGCCCAAGGTGGTCGGCGGCGAGGGGCCGCGCTTCACCCTGGAGGGAGGCGAGTCGCTGCTCGACGCCACCTGCTCCTGGTGGTGCATGATCCACGGTTACGCCCACCCGCGGCTGGTGGCGGCGATCCGCGAGCAGGCCGGCGAGCTGTGCCACGTGATGCTCGGCGGCCTGACCCACGAGCCCGCCGACCGCCTGGCCCGGGAACTGGTCAGGATCACCCCGGCGGGGCTGAACCACGTCTTCTACTCCGACAGCGGCTCGGTGGGCATGGAAGTGGCGATGAAGATGGCGGTGCAGTACCACCAGCTGCGCGGCAGACCCGGCAAGCACCGCCTGCTCTCGCTGATGAAGGCCTACCACGGCGATACTGCCGGCTGCATGGCGGTGTGCGACCCCGAGGAGGGCATGCACTCGCTGTTTGCCGGCTACCTGCCGAGGCACCACTTCGCCCCGGCGCCCACCGCTCCGTTCGATGCCGAACCGGAAGCGGTCCGGGCCGATCTCGACGCCCTGCGCGCGGTGCTCGAGACTCACCACCACGAGATCGCCGCCCTGCTGATGGAGCCGCTGCTGCAGGCCGCCGGCGGGCTCAACATGACCTCGCCCCACTACCTCAGGGGCGCCCGCGAGCTGTGCGACGAGTTCGACGTGCTGCTGGTGTTCGACGAGGTGGCCACCGGCTTCGGCCGCACGGGGAAGGTGTTCGCCGCCGACCATGCCGACGTGACGCCGGACATCATGGTGCTCTCCAAGGGGCTCACCGGCGGCTATCTCGGCCATGCCGCGACCCTGGCCACGGACCGGGTGCATGACGCCTTCGTCGGTGACAGCCCCGAACACGCCTTTATGCATGGCCCGACCTTCATGGGCAATCCGCTGGCCTGTCGGGTGGCGCTGGAGAGCCTCGCGGTATTCGAGGAGGAAGGCTATCTCGGCCGGATCGCCGGGCTCAATCGCGTGCTGCGCGATGAGCTGCTCGAGGACGCGGCACTCGCCGCACACCCCGCGGTCGAGGACGTGCGGGTGCTCGGCGCCACCGCGGTGATCGAGACCCGCGACGCCGCGGACCTGGCCGGCGTGGGTGACTGGGCGCGGGGACAAGGCGTCTGGTTGCGCCCCATCGGCCGCTGGCTCTACACCATGCCGGCCTATATCACCGACGATACCGACATGCGGCGCATCACCGACGTCATGAAGGGCTGGTTCCTGACACGCTGACCCCGGTCGCTATACCAGCCGGCGCGGGATGGTGACATCCCAGCTGCGGCAGTAGATCCGTCGCTCGCCCTCGTAGGCATCGAGGGTAGCATGGAGCAGGAACTCCCGGGCGTTCGAGGTCAGCACGGTGCGCGTCACCGTGCTGACTTCCCAATCCCCCCGCTTCAGGGAGCGGTCCCAGCGCGTCTCGCCACTGATGGACCCGAAGTCGTCGGCCCAGGAGCGATAGCGCTCCACCGCCCGGGTCTGCACCTCGAGGCCGGAATCCTCCAGCCGCACCCGGCCATTGTCGTTGATCACCTCGAGGGTCGACAGATCCTCGGCCAGGTCACGATGCACATACCAGTTGTGATGCCCGGGCTCGAGACGCGTGGTGGCGATGGTCGGGGCCGCCTCCGGCTCAGCGAACGGGACCAGGCGGGCATCCTCGCCACGCGGCGGGCGCACCGGCAGGTGCAGGGCGCTGCCCTTGTCGAAGATCGTCAACCGCACGCGCTCGGGTGGCGGCCAGGCCAGTGGCCAGTAGGAGGTGGAGATCGACAGGCGCAGCCGATGACCACGGGGGAACACCTGTGCCACGTCGTTGAACGCCACCCTGACGCGGTAGCGGCGACCGGGCTCCAGCGGTGACGGCTCCTCGTGCCCGTCGCGGTGGGTCAGGTTGAGCAGACCGTAGGTCACCCGGGTGGCCTTGTCGTCCGGCGCCACGTCGGAAAGCCGCACCGCCACCATGGCCACGGGTCGATCGGTGGAACACTCCAGCTCCAGTTGTGGTGCCCCCATGATCTCCAGGGTGTCGTCCAGCGGTGGGCTGTCGAAGGTCAGGGCGCCACCGTCTTCCTGGCGCTGGTCGTGGGCCAGGTCGGGCCCCGCGGCATAGGAGCACCACTTGCCGGCGAAGAGGCCGCAGGTCAACGGCGACTGCAGGGTCAGCGCGGTTTCGTCGCCGCGGTCCTTGCCATCGAGCATCAATCGCCCCGGGGCCAGGGGCAGCCGCCAGGGAGTGACATTGGGTGACGGCCAGCATGGCTCCGCCACCCAGCGGCCGGGGCGGTGACCATAGCGGGTGGTCGGTGGCATGCTGTCCTGCATCCAGACGCGGATCGCCGGATCCCCGGCCACCCCCCGCTCCTCACCCCTGAGCCACTGATCCCACCAGCGCAGACACTCCTGCAGGAAGCCGATGGCCGGGCCGGGCTCGCCCAGGTGCGGATACTTGTGGCTCCAGGGGCCGATCAACCCCTTGCAGAGGCCGGGCAGGTTCTCCACCAACCGCTTGACCGCGTTGGAGTAGCCATCCGCCCAGCCACTGGCGGCCAGCACGGGCACCTCCACCCGCGAGAACTCCTCGCAGATGGAGCCGTGCTGCCAGTAGGCATCGCGATGCTGATGTTCGAGCCAGGTCGCCAGCCACAGTCCGCTGCCCTCCAGCCGCTCTTGCCACATCTCGCGCCAGGCATCGCCGACCACCGCCGGATCGGGGGGCAGGGAGTTGTAGGCAAACATGGTGGACGCCCAGGAGAGGTTATCCCCCAGCAGGCAGCCGCCCATGTAGTGAACATCGTCGGCGTAGCGATCATCGGTGGAGCAGACGCTGACCACGGCCTTCAGCTCGGGGGGCCGCCGGGCGGCCAGTTGCAGGCCGTTGAAGCCTCCCCAGGAGATGCCGATCATGCCGATACGGCCGTCGCACCAGGGCTGCGCGGCGAGCCAGCGCAGTATCGCCTCACCATCCGCCAGTTCCTGCTCCAGGTACTCGTCGGTCAGCACGCCGCCGGAATCGCCGCTGCCGCGCAGATCGACACGCACCGCCGCATAGCCGTACCCGGCGAAGTAGTGATGGTGCCTGGCGTCGCGCCGCGCGGAGCCATCCCGCAGCCGGTAGGGAATGTACTCGAGGATGGCCGGTACCGGATGGTCGCTGGCCCCCTCGGGCAACCAGACACGTGCATTGAGCCGAATGCCGTCCGGCATGGGGATCCAGACCGGATCGAGGCACTCGACGCGATGGGGAAAATCGGTCACGACTCTCATCAGGCCCCTCCATCAACCCGGGTGGCTGGCCGCCCCGACACCCCTCGCCGGCTCAGCTCACCTCCTCGTCGGAAAGCGGCGCGATGTCGAACGGCAGCATCTCCACGCACCGCGCGATCCGGGCAAGCAGTTCGTCATGGGTGTCGGCCCCGGTGAACAGCACCCCGAGCTCCCAGGAAAAGGAGTCCTGGTGGAGCAGTTCCGACAACCGCATCCCCTCGCGGACGTTGATCTCGACCGTCGTTCCCGGAAAGACCCGCTCGACGCGCCGGATATCCTCCACCGATGGCACGCGGCATACGATGCCGTCCTCGAAGACACGCAGCATCTGCTTGGCAGCGACGGCGTAAGGCCCCTCCCGATGCGGCATTCGCGGGGCGATCCCCAGTGCCACGTCGACCATCACCTGGAATTGGGGAGCCCCGTCGACCAGCTGGAAGAGCGCCGCATGGGAGCGCGAAATCCGGGTATTGATCTCCAGCAGCCAGAGGCGGTCGCTCTGGGTATCATGATAGAACTCGATGTTGAACGGCGCATCGTCGTAGCCGATCTGCGCGATGATGCGCCGGGTAATGGCAAGCATGTCCTGCTGCACCGGGTCGGGCAGCCGCGAGGGATACTCGTAGCGCAGCAGGACCGAGCGATGCCACGCGTCGCGTATGCTGTCCACCACACCGGTGAGATGGACCTCGCCGTGCTGGACATAGCCCTCCAGGGTGCACTGGCGGCCGGAAGAGATGATGGACTCGGCGATGCAGTGATGGCCGCTCACCGCGGCAATCTCCTCGGGCAGGTCGGCATGCGCCGTGACCTCATCGAAGGGGTTGCCGAAGCGGCCGATTCCCGCGCGGATCAGCGGCAATACCTCCTGCAGTTGCCGGGCATCCTCGACATGGAAGCCGAGGTGGGAAGAGTGGGCCTTCACCGGCTTGATCCAGAAGGGATAGTCGATATGGATCGTCTCGACGGCATGCTCGTCGAAGGGGTCGAACGCCTGGAAGAGCGGAACGCACTCGGGGACCGACTTCTTCTGCTCGAGGCGGCTCCAGTACTTGTGCTCGCACTTCAGAACGGCCTCCAGGGAAGGACCTCGCAGCCCGAGCCGCTGCTGCAACACCGGCACCAGCGCGCTGGTGGGGAAGTCCCAGTAACCGACGATGGCATCCACCGAACCGGGAAACCGCCGGAGCTCCGCCAGGGCGTCTGCCACCAGGCGATCGAACCGGAACTCGTCGGCCTGCACGACCTCATCGAGCGACAGCAAGGCGTGGAACGCATAGTCCTCGGCGTGCTCCAGGTGCCGCAGCAGCCGCCTGCTCAGCTCATCGAACCCGATCACGAACACGTTCCAGGTCATCGCTACACTCCCCCGCCCTCATGAAGCCGGCGACGGGGCGGCCCCCTTCTCGCCACCCCCCGACGCAGCCCCTCACCACAGCATGGTAGCTTCTCGGGGGGAAGGCCTTGATCTCCGACAAGGGGAGATGGCAACGTCGCTGCCGATCGCGCCCTGTTGCCGGTGCACCTCGGCTCGACTACTCTTGCAGGCCCGTCTTCGAGTGACCCGCGACAGCCAGGGGCCGACCATGCCACTCAGCAAGACCCAGTCCAGCTTCTACCGACGCCTCTACGTCGCCCACCTGGTCGACAGCGGCATCACCAGCGTGCCGGCGATCATGGCCGCCACCGGCATGCCACGACGCACGGCCCAGGACACCCTGGGGGCCCTGGCCGAGCTGGACATCGTCTGCGAATTCGAGAAGGACGCCGGCGAGCGGCACAACATCGGCCGCTACGTGATTCGCGACTGGGGGCCCTTCGACCCGAGCTGGATCTCGGCCCACGCCGCTCGTCTCGGCGCCGAACTCGGCTACCCGCCGGCCCCCTGAGCCAGCCGTCGGCTCACCGCCACCGATAGGTGACGCCGCCGATCTCGACTTCCATGATCTCGCCGAACGAGACCATGAAGCCGTTGATGTCACCGGGCGCGCCGTGACTGCCCTGCAGCGCCGTCTCGGGAATGACCTTCACCCCGGTGGCACCGACATGCTGTACCCGAGCCGGGAAACGCCGGCCCTCGTGCTCGACCACCAGCCGCTCGCCGGCCATGCAGCGCTCGACTCGGGCCAGCAGTTCCGCTTCGGTTACCTGCTGCACGCTCATCCGTCACCTCCTCCCTGTCTCGCCCCGTCGCTCGTCATCATCCGATGGACCAGCGAAAGGCCCATGAATTCAACTTTCCTGCCATCCGCCCGGCAGGCGCCATGGCGCCTCTCGCCCCGGCGACCGGCACTGGCCCGATCCAGTGTAGACAGGCCCGGCCGGCCGACTCCAGCGGCGCCATCTGTTACCCTGAGGCTATCCTTCAAGCGACACCCAGGAGGTCTTCCCCATGTCCCTGACCCCCTCGAACATGGCCGAACTCGGCAGCCCCCTGCCGGCCTTTCGCCTTCCCGACCCGCGCGGCGAAGAGGTGGACAGCGCCGACTTCCAGGGCCGGCCCCTGCTGGTGGCCTTCATCTGCAACCACTGCCCCTTCGTCAAGCACGTTGCCGATGCCTTCGCCGACTTCGCCCGGGAGTATGGCGAGCGCGGCCTCGCGGTGGTCGCCATCAACAGCAACGATTTCCACAGCCATCCCGACGACAGCCCCGCGCGCATGATCGAGGAGGCCCGCTCGCGGGGCTACGACTTCCCCTACCTGGTGGACGAGAGCCAGGACGTGGCCCGCGCCTTCGAGGCCGCCTGCACGCCGGACTTCTTCCTCTACGACCGCGACCATCGGCTCGTCTACCGCGGCCAGTTCGACGACAGCCGCCCGGGCAAGGACACCCCGGTGACCGGGACCGACCTGCGTGCCGCCGCCGATGCGGTGCTGGCCGGTCAGGCGCCGGACGCGAGCCAGCAGCCGTCGATGGGCTGCAACATCAAATGGAAGACGGCATGACCCGCAGCCGGCTCCGCAGGTCCGGCCGCGCCCCGTCGCTCGCTCCAGGTGTCAGGGTCAGGCGCGAGGCGCCTGTCAATCGCCCCGGCGGCCGAAGATCCGGTACTCCTCGGGCGTCTGCGTACCCTGCTCGGCCTGGCCGGCATGGTGTTCCATTCGCGAGGCCAAGGTCATGGCGCTGCCCGCGGCCACGCCTTCGAGCGACCGGGCCAGCTCCTCCCTGGCCCGGTCGATTTCCTCATGCAGCTCGGCTTCCATCCCGGGCCGGTAATGGGCCTCCTGGAGCTTGAGCAGCGCGTATTCGCTGCCGACGAACCCCGCGAGGGAGACCGCGGCGGTGGCCGTGCCGATCAGCATGGCCCCGGGGCCGGAGGGCGCCGTGGCCGCGGCCGCCGCGCCGCCCGATGCCAGCGAGCGGGCGGTATTGGCACCGAGCCGGGCCAGCAGGCTGCGCACCGCCATCCGGCTGCCCTGCAGGGCGGCTCCGCTCCCCAGCCGCTGAGCCAGGGCGCGGCCCGCCACCAGGCCGATGCCGGCACCGCCCAGGGTGGCGGTGCCCCAGCGCGAGGCGTCCAGGCTGTCATCAAAGGCCTGCCGTAGCACCAGGTCGAGATCGAGGGCATGGACGGGGCCTTCACCCTCCTCCGCCGGCGCCACCTGCCGCGGCGCGTACTCCCGGTACAGGCGCTGGGCGACGCCCTGCATCAGCCCCTCTTGCACCCGGGCCAGGCGTTGCGGGTAGTCCGCCTCCAGCTCGGCCAGGGCCTGCTCGACCCCGCTGGCGGCGACCAGGCGCTCGTGGCGCTGCGTATCCAGCCAACCGTCCTGCTCGCCGGCCACCGCCATCCCCAGCCGCAGGTAGCTGCCGGACAGCGAGTAGTACCAGTCGAGATAGCCCGGCACCGCCGCCTCGAGCGGCGCGAAGGCCGCCTCCAGTCGCTTGTCGACCCAGGGCCGCATCCCGGCCGCCACGTCCTGCTGCAGTCGTGCGGCGAGCCGGTCCAGGTCCCGGCCGAACTCGGCGTGGGTCTCGGCATCGAGCAGCAGGGACTCGCCGTTCACCACCACCCGGAACAGCGGTGCGTCGGCACGGTCCTGCAACAGGCGGTGGCCGAGGTCGAGCAGCAGCATCAGAGCCACGACCGCCAGCAGGGAGGCGGCCCAGCGTCGCCAGCCGCTCGGCGACGGCCGGGCCGTGACTGGCGTGTACCGGGTAGGGTTCACGATGACTCCCCCTCGCCACGCGAACGCGACGCCACTGGAGCGGACCGGCGGCCCTCCCGGCGCAGCGCATCGGCGCCGATCAGCAGGCGGACATAGGCCCAGGCGAAGGCGCTCTGGGTCAGCAGCAACAGCAGCCAGCCCAGCAGCGCCAGGGGCGCGCCGAGCCGCAGGCTCTCCACGGCGTTCTGCATGGCCCAGTACTGGGTGATCTCCACCGCACTGCCCAATCGCTCGAAGAAGCCGAGCAGCGAGGCCGCGTCGCGCCCCTGCAGGTGCCGCAGCAGCGCCTCTTCCCAGCCCAGGCCGATCAGGTAGGGCTGGGGCAGCCAGAGGGCCGCGACCACCAGCGCCAGGCCCAGCAGGCCGGCCGCGGGCACCACCACCAGGCGCCGGGTCACCGCCGGGAGATGGTCGCCGATGACATGCCGCGCCAGGCGGCGACGCAGGCCATTGCGCAGCACCACCAGCCCGACCACCGCGAGCAGCAGCAGCGGCCAGTCGACCCAGGCCAGCAGGCGCATCTTCACCAGCAGCAGCAGTGCCAGGCAGGCGCCCAGCAACTGGTGACGGGCCACCATCAGCGCCCCGCCGCGCAGCCAGCGGTGCCAGGGCGAATCGTCACGCAGGTACTGGTCCAGCCAGGCACGGCGACGCAGCCGGGCGGCCTCCAGGCTGCCGGCGGCGATCAGCTGGGTGACCAGCACCCAGGCCGGCAGGAACAGCAGACCGGCGAGCCGGTCCCCCAGCAGCGACCAGAACAGCACCACCAGCACCGCCAGGGCCAGATGTGCGTGGCTCCACGCGAGCGCTCTCCACCCCCTGCTCTGCCCTTCAGGCATCGACGGGCCTCCACCCACGGCTCACCAAAGGATTCCGGCAGACGGCGCGGCAACGTCAACACCGCATGCGCGCCTGCTCCCCCTTCGAACCTACCACGGCATCGGCGTGCCATCACCGGGAGATGGCGATGTGTCCCGCTTCCCTGCGGCGCAGGCTATAGTGCAGCTCGGAGGCGGGCACATTTGCCTGCCTAGCAGCGCGGACAGGCAATAGCACGGAGGAGAGCCGAATGATCGACGAGACGGACATGCAGCACCTGAGGCACTGCGTGGCCCTGGCGGAAGAGGCCCTGGAGACCGGGGACGAGCCCTTCGGCTCGGTGCTGGTCGGCGCCGACGGCACGGTGCTGGCCGAGGACCACAATCGTACCGCCAGCGGCGACAGCACCCGCCACCCGGAATTCGCCCTGGCCCGCTGGGCCGCCGAGCACCTCACCCCCGAGCAGCGAGCCGCCGCCACCGTCTACACCTCCGGCGAGCACTGCCCGATGTGCGCCGCCGCACATGGCTGGGTCGGCCTGGGCCGCATCGTCTACGCCAGCTCGGCGGCACAGTTCGTCGGCTGGCTGGAGGAGTTCGGCACGCCCCCGCCGCCGGTACGCCCCCTGCCGATCCGGGAGGTCGTTCCCGGCCTGGAGGTCGAGGGACCGGTGCCCGGGCTGGACCAGCAGGTGCGCGAGCTCCATCGGCGCAAGTACGCTGCGTGACGGGACGCGCACCGCAGTCAGTCGTCGTGTCGACGCACGGTCAGATCTCGAAGCCGCGGCCGAAGTCTTCGCTGGAGAGCGCCATCAACGAGCCGGCGCCGGCCTGGATCATGGCGGCGTGGGCGCGGGTGCGCGGCAGCAGGCGCTGGAAGTAGAAGCGCACGGTGTCGAGCTTGGCCCGGTAGAAGTCGGCATCGTCGCTGCCGGCGGCGAGCGCCTCCCTGGCCTGCTTCGCCGCCCGGGCGAACAGGTAGGCCAGGATCACGTAGCCGGCGTACATCAGGTAGTCGACGCTGGCCGCACCCACTTCCTCGCGATCCTGGATCGCCTTCATGCCCACCCCCATGGTCAGCTCGCCCCACTCGGCGTTGAGCACCGCCAGCGGCTTCACGAACTCGGCCAGCTCGCCATTGTCCTCCTCGGCCTGGCAGAACTTGTGTATCTCCCGGGTGAAGAGCTTGAGGCTCTCGCCCTGGCTCATCAGTACCTTGCGGCCCAGCAGGTCGAGGGCCTGGATGCCGGTGGTGCCCTCGTAGAGGCGGGTGATGCGCGCATCGCGCACCAGCTGCTCCATGCCCCACTCCTGGATGAAGCCGTGCCCACCAAAGACTTGAACACCTTCATTCGTCGCCTCGAAGCCGACCTCGGTGAGGAAGGCCTTGACGATGGGGGTCAGCAGGCCCAGCAGGGTCTCGGCCCGTTCGCGCTCGGCGGCGTCCTGGCCATGCTCGACGATGTCCAGCATCTGGGCGGTGTAGAGCACCAGCATCCGGCCGCCCTCGGCGAAGGCCTTCTGGGTCAGCAGCATGCGGCGCACGTCCGGGTGGACGATGATCGGGTCGGCGGGCTTCTCGGGGGCCTGGGGGCCATCCAGCGCGCGCATCTGCAACCGGTCGCGGGCATAGGCCAGGGCGTTCTGGAAGCTCGCCTCGGCCAGGCCCAGGCCCTGGATGCCGACGCCCAGGCGGGCGGCGTTCATCATGGTGAACATGCAGGCCAGGCCCTTGTTGGGCGGGCCGACCAGGAACCCCCTGGCGGCGTCGAAGTTCATCACGCAGGTGGCGTTGCCGTGGATGCCCATCTTGTGCTCCAGCGAGCCGCAGGCCACGCCGTTGCGCTCGCCGGGCTCACCCGTCTCGGTCGGCAGATATTTGGGCACCACGAATAGCGAGATGCCCTTCGAGCCCTCCGGGGCGTCCGGCAGCTTGGCCAGCACCAGGTGGATGATGTTCTCGGCCAGGTCGTGCTCGCCGGCGGAGATAAAGATCTTCGTCCCGGTCACGGCATGGCTGCCGTCGTCACTGGGCACCGCACGGGTCTTGATCAGGCCCAGGTCGGTGCCGCAGTGTGGCTCGGTCAGGCACATGGTGCCGGTCCACACGCCTTCCACCAGCTTGGTCAGGTAGGTGGCCCGCTGCTCCTCGGTACCGTGGTGGCGCAGGGCATCGGCGGCGCCGTGGGAGAGCCCCGGGTACATCCCCCATGCGAGGTTGGTGGCGCAGATCATCTCCGAGAGCACCATGGCCAGCGAGTGCGGCAGCCCCTGCCCGCCGTGCTCGGGGTCGGCGGCCAGGCTCGGCCAGCCGCCCTCCACGTACTGCTGGTACGCCTCCCTGAAGCCCTTGGGCGCCTTGACCTCGCCACCCTCCAGCTGGCAACCCTCCCGGTCACCGCTCTGGTTCAGCGGCAGCAGCACTTCGCGGGCGAAGCGCGCGCCCTCCTCGAGGATGGCGGCGACCACGTCGGGCGAGGCCTCCTCGCCGCCGGGCAGGCGGGCGTAGTGGGCCGGGTAGTCCAGCATCTCGTCCATCACGAAGCGCAGGTCGCGCAGGGGGGCCTGATAGTCGGGCATCTCTACTCTCCACAAAAGGTCGCCTGGAGTCGGGTGAGTGAGAGCGGCGCCGGCCGCTTTCAAACATGTGTTTGAAATTACGCCCACGGAGCAAGCTAGTCAAGCGTTCGTTTCAGTGTCGAGACGAAAGAAGGAAGAGCGGCGCTTCGCGGCTGGAAGAGGGAAGAAGAACCCCTATCCTCACCTCCCTCTTCCCTCTTCCCTCTTAAAGCTTACAGCCTAAGGTTTCTAGCTCCCGGTGGAGCCGGGTCATTGCATGCGAATGCCGCCGTCCAGGCGGATCACCTCGCCGTTGAGCATGGGGTTGGTGACGATCTGTTCGGCCAGGCGGGCGAACTCGTCGGGCTTGCCCAACCGCTTGGGGAAGGGCACGGCGGCGGCCAGGGCCTGGGCGGCCTCGTCGGGAATCTCGCTCATCATCGGCGTCTCGAACACCCCGGGGGCGATGGCCATCACCCGGATGCCATGGCGCGAGAGTTCCCGGGCCGCTGGCAGGCTCATGCCCACCACCCCGGCCTTGGAGGCGCTGTAGGCGCACTGCCCCACCTGGCCATCGAAGGCGGCAATCGAGGCGGTGTTGACGATCACCCCGCGCTCGCCGTCCTCGCCGGGGGCATTCTTCGCCATGGCCGCGGCGGCCAGGCGCATCACGTTGAAGGTGCCCACCAGGTTGATCTGGATGGTGTGGGCGTAGGCATCGAGGTCGGCGGGATTGCCCTCGCGGTCGACCAGCTTGGCCACGCTGACCACGCCGGCGCAGTGGATCACCCCGGCGAGGCCGCGGCCGCCGCTCAGTGCGACCGCGACATCGATGGCCGCCTGGATGTCGTCGCCCGAGGTGACGTCGCCGCGCACCGCCCGGGCGGCGTCGCCGAGCGTCGCGGCGTGGGCCTCGACGGCGTCGCTCAGGTCGCAGAGCACCACTCGAGCGCCACCGGCGACCAGGCGCTCGGCGGTGGCCGCCCCCAGCCCGGAGGCGGCACCGGTGATCAGGAAGGTGTTGTCCTTCACTTGCATGTTGATGTCCTCAGGGTCGTCATTTGGCTGGGGCCGCTTCCGCCTTCGCGGCGGCGTCGGCGCGCAGCTTGAAGCGCTGGATCTTGCCGCTGGGCGTCTTGGGCAGCGCATCGACGAACTCGATCACCCGCGGGAAGGCGTGGGTCGAGAGGCGCTCGCGTACCTGCTGGCGGATCTCGTCGGCCAGCTCGTCGCTGGCCTCGAAGCCCTCGCGCAGCACCACGTAGGACTTGATGATCTCGCCGCGGATCTCGTCAGGCTGGCCCACGGCGGCGGATTCCGCCACCGCCGGGTGGGTCATCACCGAGTTTTCCACGTCGGTGGGCCCGACCCGGTAGCCGGCGGTGGTGATGATGTCGTCGTCGCGGCCGGCGAACTGGAAGGTGCCGTCCTCGTTGCGGATCACCACGTCACCGGTCAGGTAGTAGCCCGCGGCGAAGGGGTGCTTCTCCTGCCAGGTGTAGCCGGCGAAGAAGTGCGCCGGGGAATGGGCGATATCCACCGCCAGCACGCCCGGCTCGCCCGGGGGCAGCTCGTGGTACTCGGCATCGAGGGTCGCCAGGCGGTAGCCGGGCATCGGCACGCCCATGGCCCCGACATGCTTGGGGTGGTTGAGGGCATGGTGATTGTTGCAGGTCATGCCGGTCTCGGTCTGGCCGTAGTGGTCCATCACCGGGCAGCCCAGGGATCGCTCGACCCAGGTCACCACCTCGGTGTTGAGCGGCTCGCCGGCGGAGCTCGCCACGCGAAGCTCGAGGGTCTCGTGGGCGTCGTCGAACAGCCCCGAGGCCTTCATCAGGCGATAGGCGGTGGGAGCGGCGGCGAAGTTGGTGATGCGATGGCGCTTCATGAAGGCCAGCGCCCCTTCGGCGCTGAAGCCCGCCTCGCAGAAGTGGGTGGTCACGCCCAGCAGCAGCGGCCCGGCGATGGCGTAGTAGAGGCCATAGGCCCAGCCCGGGTCGGCCATGTTCCAGAACCGGTCCTCCTCGCGCAGGTCGATGGCCAGTTCCATGTAGAGCGCGAAGGCCGGCATGCCGGCCAGTGGCACCGCCACGCCCTTGGGCTTGCCCACGGTGCCGGAGGTGAACATCTGGAGGAAGGGGGCATCGGGCGCCAGGCGTGGCGGCGTCGCCTCGATCGGCGCCTGGGCGAGCGCCTCGGCCCAGTCCAGGTCATCGCCGTGCTCGGCGCTCGGGCCGCCCACGGCGAGCACCGGCGGGCACCGGGTCAGGCCGTCGAACTTGAAGCGATTGGCGTGATCGGTGATCACCAGTTGGGTGTCGGCACGCCCCAGGCGGTAGTCCACGGCGTCGGGGCCGAAGGCGGTGAACAGCGGCTGGTAGACGGCCCCGATGCGCCAGGTGGCGAGCACCGCCACCAGCAGCTGCGGCGAGCGCGGCAGCATGCAGGCGATGCGGTCGCCCACGCCCAGGCCACGCGCGGCGAACCAGCCGGCCAGCCGGGCACTCTCGGCCTCCAGCTCGGCGTAGGTCAGCTTGTTGACCCGGCCCTCGGTGTCCTCGTGCACCAGGGCCAGGACATCGCCGCGGCCGGCACGCAGGTGGCGCCCACAGCAGGACTCGAAGGCGTTGAACTTGCCGTCGCGATGATCGTCCAGCCGCGCGATGACGTCATCCACGCTGAAGGTCTCGAGATAGGTCCGGTACTCGGGAGTCGTCGCTGTGCTCATGTCATGCCCTCACGGATGCTTGTGCTTGTTGTCGGCTGAGAATGTCGGCGAACGGGTGAAGCCTTGGTCGTGATCCCGTGGCGCTGGCGTGCACGCCAACTTTCTGGTTATATGCAGTTGACGTAAGCGTCAACCTAGCAAGCGCTAGGTACAAGCTAGAGGCTCTCGTGAATGGGGGCAACCCCTGAACGGGAAGAAGGGACTAGACGATGGTCGAGCGTGGCGAACCGCCAGGCCCGCCCGGGACATCAAGCGGTGGGAGAAGAGATCATGGCGACCAGCTCGCGGGCCAGGTCCTCCGGCGAGCGAGGCCCCGAGGGGTCGTACCAGCGCACCGTCCAGTTGAGCGCGCCCATGACGAAGCGCGACACCAGGAAACGATCGCCATGGATCAGCCCGGCGGCCAGGGCCTCGTCGATGACCTGCTCCCACAGTGCCTCGTAGGCGTCACGCAGGTGGCTCAGGTGGTCCCTGGCCGCGGTGTCGAGGCGACGCCACTCGTAGAGTGCCACCACATGGGCATTGCGGTCGGTGAGCAGGGTCTCGAGGTGCGCGCGGGCCATCGCATGCAACCGCGCCTCGGGCGTGCTGTCGCACTGTTGAAGGGTCTCGCGTGCGATGGCCAGGGCGTTCTGGGTGCCCTCCTCGATCACCGCGGCGAGGATCTCCTGCTTGTCGCGGAAATGATGGAAGAGGCTGCCGGACTTGATGCCCATCTCCTGGGCCAGCATGCGCACCGTGGTCCGGTCGAAGCCCTCCTGGACGAACAGCTGGGCGGCCTGGCGAGTGAGTTCCTTGCGGCGCGGGGAGTCATTCATTACATTCATCGACGTTTACACTAGCGCTTGCTTGGTTGACCCTGAGAAAACCACAGCCCCGGCGGCAGGTCAACGCGCCCTGCCCCACGGGCAGGGCAATCGCCGTTACCCAAAGCGAGAGGCGCCGGGGACAGGTCGGCGGAACAGCCTCAAGCGTTACCGCCATCCGCGATAGCCTTGGCCCCACGGGCCGGCAACTCGTATAACGATAATCGCACCACTCGCACTGCTACTCCGGGAGTACCCACCATGAGCCAGTCCAACGATATCGTCTTCCTCTCCGCCGCCCGCACCCCCATGGGCGGGATGCTGGGCAGCCTCGCCAGCCTCACCGCCCCGCAGTTGGGGGCCGCCGCCATCCGCGCCGCCATCGAGCGCGCCGGCATCGCACCCGATGTCATCGACGAGGGCATCCTGGGCTGCGTGCTGCCGGCCGGCGTCAAGCAGGGCCCAGCCCGCCAGGCCATGCGTCAGGCCGGCATCGCCGATGGCATCGGCGCCACCACCATCAACAAGCTGTGCGGCTCGGGCATGAAGGCCACCATGCTGGCCCACGACCTGATCCGCGCCGGCAGCGGCGAGATCCTGCTGGCCGGCGGCATGGAGTCCATGTCCAACGCCCCCCATGTACTGACCAGGGCCCGTACCGGCTATCGCCTGGGCCATGGGGAACTGAAGGACCATATGTTCCTCGACGGCCTGGAGGACGCCGAGACCGGCAAGCTGATGGGGGTCTTCGCCCAGGAGGTCGCCAGCGCCCGCGACTACAGCCGCGAGCGGCTGGACGACTTCGCCATCGCCTCGCTGGAGCGCGCCATGGCGGCCACCAACGCCGGCCACCTGGACGCCGAAATGGTCCCGGTCACGGTCACCGGCCGCCAGGGCGAGAGCGTGGTGAATCACGACGAACAGCCCTTCCAGGCCAAGCTCGACATGGTACGCTCGCTGCGCCCGGCCTTCGCCAAGGAGGGCACCATCACTGCCGCCAACTCCAGCTCGATCTCCGACGGTGCCTCGGCGCTGATCCTGGCCAGCCAGGCGGCGGCGGACCGGCATGGCGCCAGGCCCATCGCGCGGATGCTCGGCCACAGCACCCACTCCCAGCACCCCAGCGAGTTCACCATCGCCCCGGTGGGGGCCATCGACAAGCTGCTGAAGAAGCTCGACTGGAGCGTGAAGGACGTCGACCTGTTCGAGATCAACGAGGCCTTTGCCGTGGTCACCCTGCTGGCCATGGACGGGCTCGACATCCCCCACGACAAGGTCAACGTCTTCGGTGGCGCCTGCGCCCAGGGTCACCCCATCGGCTCCACCGGCTCGCGGATCATTGCCACCCTGATCCATGCCCTGCGCACCAGGGGCGGCAAGCGTGGCATCGCCAGCCTGTGCATCGGCGGCGGCGAGGCCACCGCGGTGGCGGTCGAGCTGGTCGACTGATCCCTCGAGCACTGCCGGCAATGACGGCGCCCGCCTCCCCTGGCAGGGAGGCGGACGCACCTATTGGCGCGGCACGGCCAGGCGTTCCAGTCGCAGCCGCTCACGCCCGTCGAACAGCCGGCGGCTGCCCGCCGCCACCGCCGCCAGGGTGCCGAAGCCGGTGCCCAGGGTGATGGTGAACATGATCAGGATCTGGTACTTCACCGCCAGCGCCGGTGGGCTGCCGGCGAGTATCTGGCCGGTCATCATCCCTGGCAGGCTGACCACCCCGGCAGCGGCCATGGCGTTGATCATCGGCATCAGGCCGCTGCGCATCGCCTCGCGGCGGATGTCACCGATCGCCTCCTGCCAGCGCTGGCCGAGCATCAGGCGGTTCTCGATCACCGCGCGCTGACGCCAGGCGGTATCGGTGAGACGATCGAGCGCCAGCGCCACTCCCGTCATGGTGTTGCCGAGCATCATGCCCAGCAGCGGGATGGCGTACTGGGGCCGGTACCAGGGCTCGGGGCCGATGATCACCGTCAGGGTCAGCACGGTGACGGTGAACGATGACAGGAACATCGCCACCGCGCCGATGCCGAAGGCCCAGCCGCCGAGCAGCCGGCGCTTCTGTCGTGCCATTACCTCGCGCCCGGCGATCAGCAGCATGGCCAGTGCCATCAACGCCACCCAGTGCAGCCGCTCTGCCGCGAACAGCGCCTCGAGCACCAGGCCGACCAGCGCCAGCTGGATCACGGTGCGCGCCGCGGCGACGAGCAGGCTGCGGCTCATGCCCAGTCGCGCCACCGCCGTGCAGGCGGCCAGCGCCACCACCATCAGCGCCGCCAGGGCCAGTTGCCACCAGGAGAGCGCGATCACGTCCATGCGGCCTGCTCCTCTTCCACCAGCCGGCCGTCGAGGATCCGCAGGTGACGCTTCGCCACCCGGCCGATCTGTGCGCGGTCGTGGGCGACCCAGATCACCGGCCAGCCCCGCTCGTGGACCCGCTCCACCAGCCAGGTCTCGACACGGCGACTGGTGGCGTCATCGAGATTGGCGGTGGGCTCGTCGAGCAGCAGCGCCGACGGCTCGCAACACAGCGCCCGCAGCAGAGCCAGGCGCTGCTTCTCGCCCGACGAGAGCCGGCTCACCTGCCACTCCAGCACCTCCCGGTCGAACCCCAGGGCCTCGAGATCGCGGACATCGGGCTCGGCAAGGTGCTCACCGACGCGGTCGGCCCACCAGTGGCTCTCCGCCGGCACCAGCATCACCCGCCGGCGCCAGCGGTGGCCCGGCACCGCCGACTGGGCCAGCTCGCCCAGCCACACCTCGCCCCGGTGAGGCTCCAGGTCGGCGACGGCGCGCAGCAGGCGGCTCTTGCCCGAGCCGCTGGCCCCGGAGAGGCAGAGTATCTCGCCGGGCTCGACGGCCAGGTCGACACCCTCAAGCTCACCGACCCCCAGTCGAGCGAGTCGCAGGAGACCGGTGACGGACGAGTCGTTGACGGACAAGGAGCCTCCCGATGACGGCGACGTGGCATGCCTGACCGATCATAGCAGCGGCCTGCGATCGATGTAGCACGACGGACCGATCGATTGAAGACATATGGAAAAACATATATTCTGATCGCACTTCTTTCCGACGACCGCCGGAAACTCCCATGACGACCCGCTCCAGCACGACAGCGCCGAGTTCCGCCGAGGGCATGGGCCTGTTCGAACGCTTTCTCTCCCTCTGGGTGGCGTTGGCCATCGTCGCCGGCGTGCTGCTCGGCCAGTTCGCCCCAGCGATTCCCGAGACCCTGTCGCGCTTCGAGGTCGCCCAGGTGTCGATCCCGGTGGCGGTGCTGATCTGGGCGATGATCTTCCCGATGATGGCGCAGATCGACTTCGCCGCCGTGCTCGGCGTGCGCCGCCAACCGAAGGGGCTGATCATCACCACCACGGTGAACTGGCTGATCAAGCCCTTCACCATGTTCGCCATCGCCTGGCTGTTCCTGATGGTGATCTTTCGCCCGTTCATTCCACCGGAACTGGCCAGCCAGTACCTGGCCGGCGCCATCCTGCTCGGCGCGGCGCCCTGCACCGCCATGGTCTTCGTGTGGAGCTTCCTGACCCGTGGCGATGCCGCCTACACCCTGGTGCAGGTAGCGCTCAACGACCTGATCATGCTGTTCGCCTTCGCCCCCATCGTGGTCTTCCTGCTCGGCGTGTCGAACATCCAGGTGCCCTGGGACACGGTCGCCCTGTCGGTAGTGCTCTACATCGTGATTCCCTTGGCCGCCGGCTACCTGACCCGCCGCACTCTGATCGCCCGCCACGGCCCCGAATGGTACGACAACGTCTTCATGAAGCGGGTGGGCCCGATCACGCCGATCGGCCTGATCATCACCCTGGTGCTGCTGTTCGCCTTTCAGGGAGAGGTGATCCTCGAGGCGCCGCTGCATATCGTGCTGATTGCCATCCCGCTGATCCTCCAGACCTTCCTGATCTTCTTCATCGCCTATGGCTGGGCCAGGGCCTGGAAGGTGCCCCACAACGTCGCCGCCCCCGGGGCGATGATCGGCGCCAGCAACTTCTTCGAGCTGGCAGTGGCCGCCGCCATCGCGCTGTTCGGCCTGCAGTCCGGCGCGGCGCTGGCGACGGTGGTGGGCGTACTGGTGGAGGTGCCGCTGATGCTGGCGCTGGTGCGGATCGCCAACGCCACCCGCCACCGCTTTCCCGCCCCGGCGGAGACCTGATCGGGCCGCGCTACGGCTTTCGTCGCCTTGCCCCTGCCGACGCCCACGGTCAAGGATGCACGAATGAATGCTTCCTGGTGGCAACGCCATCCCCTCCTCATCATCGTCCTCGCCCAGCTCTGCGGCACCTCGCTGTGGTTCAGCGTCAACGGCGTGGGGCTATCGCTGTCGCGTGACCTGGGGTTGTCCGAGGCCGACCTGGGCCGACTGACCCTGACCGTGCAGGCGGGCTTCATCGCCGGCACCCTGTTCATCGCCGCCACCGGGCTCGCCGACCGCTTCCGCGCCAGCCGCATCTTCGCCGCCTCCTGCCTGGCCGGCGCCCTGGCCAATGGCGGTTTCGTGCTGGTGGCGGCCCATCCCCCCCTCGACCTGCTGCTGCGCTTCGCGACCGGCCTCTGCCTGGCCGGTATCTACCCGCTGGGCATGAAGCTGGTGATCGGCTGGACGCCAAGGCACACCGGCGCGGCACTGGCCTGGCTGGTGGGCATGCTGACCCTGGGCACCGCCCTGCCCCACCTGCTGCGGGGCTCCACCCTGAGCCTGCCCTGGGAGTGGCCGCTGCTCGGCGCCTCGACCCTGGCCCTGGTGGGCGGTGCGATGATCCTCGCCCTGGGCGACGGCCCCCACCTGCCCCCGCCGGGCGGCAAGGTTCGACTGCTCGATGGTCTCGCCGCCCTGCGCGAGCGGCGCTTTCGTGCCGTGGCCGGCGGCTACTTCGGCCACTGCTGGGAGCTCTACGCCTTCTGGACGCTGACGCCCTTCCTGGTCGCCAGGGAAGTGACTCGGCTTGACGCACCGGATGCGTGGATTCCCTGGCTGTCGTTCAGCGTCATCGCCCTGGGGCTCATCGGCTGCGTGGGCGGCGGGAGGCTGAGCCGTCGGCTGGGCAGCCTCTGGGTGGCACGTCGGGCCCTGGCCACCTCCGGGCTGATCTGCCTGGCCTACCCGCTGCTGCCCTGGGCCCCGCCCGGGCTGCTGCTGGTGCTGCTCGCCCTCTGGGGGCTGACCGTGATCGCCGACTCGCCGCAGTTCTCGGCCCTGGCTGCGGCCACCGCCCCACGCGAGCACATCGGCTCGACCCTGGCAGTGATGAACGCAGTGGGCTTCGCCCTGACCATCCCCGCCATCTCGCTGACCAGCTCGCTCTGGAACCTGCAGGGCAGCTGGGTGGTGTGGTGGCTGCTCCCGGGGCCGCTCCTCGGGCTCCTGGCCCTGCGCGGCCTCCTGGAGCTCGAGACCCACCGCGAGCCCGGCCCCCCCGCACGCTGAGACGGGTGGTCGGGGTCACCGCTGTCCGAGCCGATGCCCGGGGAACAGCACGAGGCGAACGACGCAGCCCCATGACGCCATCGCTCAGCACATGACCTGGCACCGCTCGGGCCGGTTGCCCATGGTATTGAGGCGTGTCTGTAGCAGATCGAGCCTTTCCACCTCGCCCTGCAAGGCAGCATCCAGGATCGCCAGCACCCAGTCGGGCAGGTCCGGCTCGAGGCCATAATAGACCCATTGCCCCTCGCGGCGGTCATTGAGCAGGCCGCAGCTGCGCAGTTGCGCCAGATGCCGCGACACCTTGGGCTGGGATTGAGCCAGGGCATGGGTCAACTCGCAGACGCACAGCTCCCCCTCACGGAGGATGAGCAGCGCGAGCATCAGCCGGGTCTCTTCCCCCAGGCACTTGAAGACGCGAACGGCATCCAGCGGGATCAAGAGCCTCTCCAGCTTGGTTAACATTAATTGAGCCACATTCTACTCCACGGTCCTGGCCGGCACACCTGGGCACCAGTCTCCAAGGCTATAGCGGATAAGCTTGGCTACTTGGCCTGCGCCGTCGACAGGTCCCACTGCGCGATGCCCGGCGCCGGACCCACCTCACAGACTCTGCCGCGGCAGTGCCAGGGCCATGGCGGCGCTCGCCGCCACCAGGGCCGCCGAGACCCACAGGCAGGCGGCCAGCCCCTGGCTCTGGTAGAGCCAGCCGGAGAGCAACGTGCCCAACAGCCGGCCCATGGCGTTGGCCATGTAGTAGAAGCCCACGTCCATGGAGACGCCGTCGGCACGGGCATAGTGGACGATCAAGTAGCTGTGCCAGCTGGAGTTGATGGCGAACAGCACACCGAAGGCGAGCAGCCCCGCCACCAGGGCGCCCACCTCCGCCAACGGCAGCAGGGCGAGCAGCGCCGGCAGCCCGGCGAGCGCCAGGGCCCAGAACGCCGTGACACCCCGCACCCCGCCCTTGACCAGGCCGGTGAGCCGCGGCGCCTGGGTCTGCACGCCCCCATAGCCGATCACCCAGACCGCCAGCAGGCCCCCCACCGTCCAGTGGCTCCAGCCGTGCTGGTCATAGAGGAACACCGGCAGCGCCACCACGAACCAGACGTCCCGCGAGGCGAACAGGCACAGCCTGGCCGCCGAGAGCACGTTGATCGCCCGGGACTTGGAGAAGGCTTCGGAGAACTTCGGCTTGCGCTTCTGGCGGCCCAGGTCGGCCTTCAAGCGCACCAGGGAGAGCGCCAGCACCGCCGCCAGCATCACCGCCATGCCGATCACCGCGCCGCGGAAGCCGATGAGGGTCAGCAGTAGCCCGCCCAGGAAGAAGCCGGCCCCCTTGAGGGCGTTCTTCGAGCCGGTGAGGATCGCTACCCAGCGATAGAGGGCGCTTCGGGCGCCGGGGCTGTCCTTGGGCACCAGCACCTTGACCGCACTCTTGGCGCTCATCTTGTTGAGGTCCTTGGCGATCCCCGACAGCGCCTGGGCCGCCATGACCCAGGGCACGGTGAGCGCCGCGGCGGGCACCATCAGCATGGCCAGGGCGACGATCTGCAGGGCCAGGCCGGCGTTCATGGTGCGGTTGAGCCCCAGCCGGGCACCCAGCCAGCCGCCCACCAGGTTGGTGACCACACCGAAGGCCTCGTAGAAGAGGAACAGCAGGGCCACTTCCAGCGGCGAGTAGCCGAGCTGGTGGAAGTAGAGCACCACCAGCATGCGCAGGGCGCCGTCGGTGAGGGTGAAGGCCCAGTAGTTGCCGGTGATCAGCAGGTACTGGCGCACCTCGAAGGGCAACGCCTTCAAGCGTCTCGCGAGCCCTCCTGCGTCAGGCATTTCCCACCTGCATCCCTTCTTCCCGTCCCCGCCCCACCTTCAGGGCCAGCTCGGCGGTGCGGTTGGCGTAGCCCCACTCGTTGTCGTACCAGGCGTAGAGCTTGAGCTGGGTACCGTTCACCACCATGGTGGAAAGGGCATCGATGATCGAGCTACGCGGGTCGGTGCGGTAGTCGATGGACACCAGCGGGCGCTCTTCAAAGCCCAGGATGCCGGACAGTTCGCCCTCGGCGGCGGCCTTGAGCGCCGCATTGACCTCCTCCACCGTGACCTCGCGCGCGAGCTCGAAGACCATGTCGGTGAGCGAGGCGTTGGCCAGGGGCACGCGGATGGCATGGCCGTTCAGCTTGCCGGTCAGCTCCGGAAAGATGGCGGTGATCGCCTTGGCCGACCCGGTGGTGGTGGGAATCAGGCTCATGCCGCAGGCCCGTGAACGGCGCAGGTCCGGCTTTTGTGGAGAGCTCGGGGCATCCAGAATCGTCTGGGTGTTGGTGATGTCGTGTACCGTGGTCATGGAGCCATGGCGGATGCCGAATGTCTCGTGGATCACCTTGACCGCCGGGGCCAGGCAGTTGGTGGTGCAGCTCGCCGCGGTGACGATGCGATGCGCCGCGGGGTCATACAGGTCGTCGTTGACGCCCATCACCACGTTGAGCACGCCCTCCTCCTTGACCGGCGCACTGACCACCACCCGGCCCACGCCCTGGTCCAGGTAGGCCTGCAGCTTCTCGCGGGTCTTGATCTTGCCGGAGCACTCGATAACGACATCGCAGCCCGACCAGTCGCTGTCGGTGGTGGCAACGTTGGCGCTGAAACCGATCCGCTTGCCGTCGATGACAATGGCGTCCTCCTCGGCGGCGATGCCCTGCCCCGGCGACCAGCGGCCGTGCACCGAGTCGAATTCGAGCAGGTGGGCGAAGGTGGCGGCATCGCCGCCCGGGTCGTTGATGCGCACCACCTCGACCTCGCCCGACGCGACACGGGGCCAGAGGCCGCGCAGGGTCAGACGGCCGATGCGCCCGAAGCCGTTGATACCGATGCTCAGTGGCTGAGACATGAATCCTCTCCAAGATCATATATGGTGTTCCATATATACTATCAGCACGTGTCCGTTGCGTGACAGCCTGATCCATGCAGCGTCGCCTACTTCGGCCGGGACACGACACCATGGCGTCCCGGCATTTCACTCACGGTCAGGTCTTTATCCGTAGCGGCCGGTGATGTAGTCCTCGGCCTTCTTGGTGGCCGGGTTGGAGAACATCGTCCTGGTGTCGTTGTATTCGATGATCTCGCCCAGGTGGAAGAAGGCGGTGTAGTCCGCCACCCGCGCGGCCTGCTGCATGTTGTGGGTCACGGTGACGATGGTGAACTGCTGCTTGAGCTTGTCCATCAGGTCCTCGATGGTCGCCGTGGAGATCGGGTCGAGTGCCGAGGTGGGCTCGTCCATCAGGATGACGTCGGGCTGCACGGCGATGGCGCGGGCGATGCACAGGCGCTGCTGCTGGCCACCCGAGAGCGAGGTGCCCGGCTGGTGCAGCTTGTCCTTCACCTCCTCCCACAGGCCGGCATCGCGCAGGGCCTTCTCCACCAGTTCATCCTGCTCGGCCTTGCGGCTGACCAGGTCGTGCATGCGCGGCGCGTAGGCGACGTTCTCGTAGATCGACTTGGGGAAGGGGTTGGGCTTCTGGAACACCATGCCCACCCGGCGACGCAGGGCCACCTCGTCCATCCTGGCGGTGTTGACGTCGTGACCGTCCATCTCCACCAGCCCCTCGATACGCACCCCGGGGATGAGGTCGTTCATGCGGTTGAGGCAGCGCAGGAAGGTCGACTTGCCACAGCCCGAGGGACCGATCAGCGCCGTGACATTCTTCTCGAAGATATCGATGTCGAGGCCCTTCAGGGCCTGGCTCTGGCCGTACCAGAGGCTGAGATCGCGGACCCGGATGCTCAGGTCGTGGCTGGCCTCTTCATTGCGGGTATGCGGTTGTCCGACCTCGGGAGTCTGGCCATGGCGGGGAGCGGTTTGCATGTTCATGTCGATGTCCTCTGTGACGCGCTGGCTCACCAGCGACGCTCGAATTTCTTGCGCAGTACCACGGCGGTGGCATTCAGGAAGATCAGTATCGAGAGCAGCACCAGGATGCCGCCGGCGGTCTTCTCGACGAAGGCGCGGTCGGGCTCGCCCGCCCAGGTGAAGATCTGTGCCGGCAGCACCGTGGCGGCCTGGGTGAACGACGCCGACACATCGGGAATGAAGGCCACCATCCCGACGATGATCAGTGGCGCGGTCTCCCCCATGGCCTGGGCCAGGCCGATGATCGAACCGGTCATGATGCCGGGCATGGCCAGGGGGAGCACATGGTCGCGCACCACCTGCCAGCGCGAGCAGCCCACCCCGAAGGCGGCGTGGCGGATCGAGTCGGGCACGCTGCGCAGCGCCGTGCGGGTGGCGATGATGATCACCGGCAACGTCATCAGCGCCAGCGTCATGCCGCCCACCAGCGGGGAGGAGCGCGGCACCCCGAAGAAGTTGATGAAGATCGCCAGGCCCAGCAGGCCGAACAGGATCGAGGGGATCGCCGCCAGGTTGTTGATGTTGATCTCGATGATCTGGGTCAGGCGGTTGTCCGGGGCAAACTCCTCCAGATAGACCGCCGTCATCACGCCGATGGGAAAGGCGATGGCCAGGGTCACCAGCATGGTCATGACGGTGCCCACCGCGGCAGCCAGGATGCCCGAGCTCTCGGCCATCTTGGAGTCGCCACGCGAGAAGAAGGTGGTGTTGAACTTCAACGTCACCTGGCCGCTCTCGGCCAGCTCGTCGACCACCTCACGCTCCGCCTCGCTGAGCTTGTTGCGGTGTCCCTTCAGGTACTGGTCGACCTCGCTGTTGGCCAGTACCCAGCGCTGCTCGCGGGTGCCGAGCAGGTCGGGGTCGTCGCGCAGCATCCCCGGGATCAGACGTTCGAAGCTGCGGCTGACGATCCGCGAGACCTCGGGATCCAGGGCCGCGCGCCCCATGCGGGTGGCATCCTCGTTGTAGTCCAGCTCCACCTGCACGTAGGCCTGCTGGAAGGCGGGAAGGCCCTTGCTGAGCATGTCGGCGAAGAAGAGCACCAGGAACAGGCCGGCCAGCCCCAGCGCCCCCATGGAGATCCACTTCAGCCGCGCCGACTTGCGGTGGCGCCGCTTGAGCTGGGCACTGATGTCGTCGAAGGATTGACTCATCTGGGCGATTCCTCGGCGTTACAGGTTGTTGACGCGGTACTTCTCGCGGAAGCGGCGGATCATGAGCATCGACACCAGGTTCAGGCTCAGGGTGACGCCGAACAGCACCAGCCCCAGGGCGAAGGCGGACAGCGTCTCGGCACTCTCGAACTCCAGGTCACCGGTGAGTGCGGCGACGATGCGCACCGTCACCGTGGTCATGTCTTCCAGCGGGTTGGCGGTGAGGTTGGGCCGCATGCCGGCCGCCATCACCACGATCATGGTTTCGCCCAGGGCCCTGGAAACCGCCAGCAACGAGGCGGAGATGATGCCGGGCAGTGCCGCCGGGATGACCACGTCGCGAATCGTCTCGCCCTTGGTCATGCCCAGCGCCAGGGAGCCCTGACGCATGCTGTCGGGCACCGAATTGATGACGTCGTCGGAGAGCGAGGAAATGAACGGGATGATCATGATGCCCATCACCACCCCCGGTGCCACGGCGTTGTTGAACGACGCCTCCAGCCCCAGCGCATTGGCGACGTTGACGATGATCGGCGCCACCGTGATGGCGGCGAAGAAGCCGTAGACCACGGTGGGGATACCCGCCAACACCTCGAGGGTGGGCTTGGCCAGGGTACGCACCCGCTTGGGGGCGAACTCGGCCATGTAGATGGCCGCCAGCAGCCCGATGGGGATCGCCACCAGCATGGCGATGGCGGTGATCATGAAGGTGCCGGCGAACAGCGGCACCGAACCGAACTGGGCGGCACTTCCCCCTTCATCGGCGCGGCCGGCTGCCGCCAGGAAGCTGGCGCCGGGGTTCCAGACGGTGCCGGTGATGAAGTCCCAGAAGCTGTGCATCTGGAAGAAGCGCAGGGCCTCGAAGACGATGGAGAAGAGGATCCCGAAGGTGGTGAAGATCGAGATCAGCGCGGCACCGATCAGGATCCAGCGGATCACCCGCTCGATGGCCTGCCGGGCGTGGAAGTCCGGATGCACCCGGTTCATGCCCACCATCAGGCCCACTGCGGCCACCACCAGGCTGCCGGCCAGCAGGTAGGGAGTCGGGATCTCGGCACCCAACAGCAGCATCGCGAAGGCACCGATGAGGCTCACCGCGACGGCCGGCCCGGCGGTAGCCAGCACGGCGAACCAGGCGTACTGGTCGGGCTGGGCATACATGGCCGTGCCGGTGGCGCGCACCCGCATGGCCTTGGCACGCCCCAGGAAGAAGGCTATCAGACCCAGCAGCAGCAGAGCGCCGCTGAACAGTGCCAGGAGTTGGTTGGTCTGCATAGGATTCTCTCGATGGAAAGACAACGGCAGGCAGACTGCCGTAACGTGCGACGGCCGGCAGCCTTGGGCTGCCGGCCAGGTCAGGCCTCCTTGCCAGACGACTTCCGGGTTACAGGTCCGAGACCTGCAGGGTAGCGCGCTCCTCGACCTTCTTGCGAGTCTGCTCGCGTTCGGCCTCGGGCAGCGGGATCAGGCCGAGGTCCATCAGGTAGCCCCCCTCGCCGATCATGGTCTCGGAGACGAACATCTCGACGTAGTCGTACAGCGGCGGCACCTCCTCGGCATGCTGGTTCTTCACGTAGAAGAACAGCGAGCGGGCCACCGGATAGTCGCCGGCACTGATCGCCTCGGCGGTGGGCTCGATGCCGCCGATGGCGGTGCCGATCAGGGTGTCGGGGTTCTCGACCAGGAAGGAGTAACCGAATATCCCGAAGGCGTTGGTGTCCTCGCTCAGGCGCTGGACGATCAGGTTGTCGTTCTCGCCGGCGTCGATGTAGGCACCATCGGCACGGACCTCGGTGTAGGCCTCGCCGCCGTAGGCTGCCATGTCCTCGGAGGCGACCTCCATCACCAGTTCCTCGAAGGCGTCGCGAGTCCCGGAGGTGCTGGGCGGGCCATAGATGGAGATGTCACGCTCCGGCAGCTCGGAATCGATGTCGCTCCACTGCTCGTAGGGGTTGTCGACCAGTTCGCCATCCACCGGCACCTGGGCGGCCACGGCCAGGAAGAGCTGCTCGAGGGTCAGGTCGAGCTCGTCGTTGCTGCTGGACTGGGCCAGCACGATGCCGTCGGAACCGATCTTCACCTCGGTGACATCGGTCACGCCATTCTCCGCGCAGCGCTCGAGCTCGGAGGCCTTGATGCGACGCGAGGCGTTGGAGATGTCCGGCGTCCCCTCGCCGACACCGTTGCAGAACAGGCGGATACCGCCACCGGATCCCGTGGACTCGATGACCGGGGTCGGGTATTCAGTGATGGCACCGAACTCCTCGGTCACATAGCTGGCAAACGGGTAGACGGTGCTGGAGCCGACGATACGGATCTGATCGCGGGCCTGGGCGACACCGGCCACGCCCATGACGGTGGCAGCGATGACCGTGGTCTTGAAGGCACGGCTCTTGAGGATGCGGTTCATGCGAGTCACTCCTGTCTCTGGAAAGGTGTCTGGCCTTTGCACGGCATACATTGCCGGAGCCGCATGACAGCTTCATGACAGGGTGACAAGAGTGTGAAGGGATGTCGTCTGGACCGCCGCTTCAGACCAGCAGCCCCAGTGCCGCGAGGGTGCAGAGGGCAAGCGAGCAGCCCTGCAGCACAGGGCTATCGCAGATGGCGGTAACGCTCGAGGCTGTTCCGGGGCTCATATCGCGCCAGGCCAGTGCCTCAGGCATGCGCCGGCCTGCCTGCCAGGGTCCGTAGCCCCCAGTTGCCGACCAGCGACGCCGCCAGCATGGTCAGCACCATGGGCCAGAGGCTTTCGATCTCGAAGGCGCCCACCATCACCCCCGCCAGGGCGGCCGAGCCGAACTTGATGCCACCCATCAGCGCCGTGGCCGTGGCGCTCATGTGGCCGAAGTGGTCGAGCAGGGCCGACATGGCGTTGGGGGTGATCAGGCCGATCATGCCGGCATAGACCATGATCAGCATCACCACCACGGGCAGCGAAGCGACCCCTGCCGCCGCCGCCAGCGCCAGGGCGGTGGCAGCCGCCAGTTGCACGGTGAGGCCCAGATGCAGGTTCTGCTGTGGTGAGCGACGCTTCAGCAAATGAATGTTGAGGCGGTTGGACAGGGCGATCACCACCACATTGACGCCGAATATTAGCGGGTACATGGCCGGCGAGAGGCCGAAGTGTTGCAGATAGAGGTAGGGCGAGGCGGTGATGAAGGCAAACAGGCCGCCAAAGGAGGCCGCCACGGCGCAGATGTAGCCCATGCCCTCGCGATGGCGAAAGACGCTGGCGTAGTTGCGCAATACCTGACGCGGCGAGGCGGCCGGCAGGTTCGGATCACGGGTCTCGGGCAGCCGGGTGCTCATCAGCCACAGCAGGAAGGCGGCATAGACGGCCAGGAAGACGAAGATCAGCCACCAGTCCGCCAGGTAGAGAAGCCCGCTGCCCACCATCGGTGCCACCAGCGGAGCCAGCATCATGATCATGACCATGGTCGACATCACGCTTGCCGCCTCGCGACCGCTGAAACAGTCGCGCACGATGGCCGCCGAGTTGACCACGCAGGCGCCGCCCCCCAGTGCCTGGACGAAGCGCCAGATGAGCAGTTCGGACAGCGAGCCGATGGTGGTGATGGCCAGGCTCGCCAGCAGGAACACCACCAGCCCACCGAGCAGCACCGGCTTGCGCCCCAGTCGGTCGGAGAGCGGGCCGAAGAGCAGTTGGCCGATGGCGAAACCGGCCAGGAAGACACTGATCGACAGCTCGGCATGATGGATGCTGGCCCCCACGCTGGCGGCCAGTGCTGCCATGGCGGGCAGATAGGCATCGATGGCGAAGGGGGCCAGTGCCGTGTTGGCCGCCACCAGCAGCGCCACGCGTCGCGCATTGAGGCTCAAGGGATCTCCTTTCCGCAAGCATAAGCGAGTTTTTTGATAGGAAGCTAATGATACCCCATCGAGGTGTCGCCTGTCGGCGTCTGTTCCCCGTCACACGGCCTTGTTAAAGTGGAATCATCTTCACCAAGGAGCCAGGCCCAATGGCAGACGACCTGCTTTCGCAACTCAAGAGCATGACCACCGTAGTGGCCGACACCGGCGACATCGAGGCCATTCGGCGCTTCCATCCCACCGATGCAACGACCAACCCCTCGCTGATCCTCCAGGCCGCCCAGCAGGAGGCGCGCCGCACACGACTGCGGGAGATCGCCCGTCAGGCCATCGATATCGACGACGCCCTGGACGCGGTGGCCGTCGAGATCGGCAGCGAAATCAGCGAGCTGGTGCCGGGCTATGTCTCCACCGAAGTCAGCGCCCGGCTCTCCTTCGACACCGAAGCCACCCTGGTCCGGGCCCGCTCGCTGATCGAGCGCTACGACCGCCACGGCGTCGGCCCCGAGCGCATCCTGATCAAGGTCGCCTCCACCTGGGAGGGCATCCGCGCCGCGCGCCAGCTCGAACGCGAGGGCATCCATACCAATCTCACCCTGCTGTTCAGCTTCGCCCAGGCCCAGGTCTGCGCCGATGCCGGGGTAACCCTGGTCTCCCCCTTCGTCGGTCGCATCTTCGACTGGCACAGGGCCCGCGAGCCCGACGCGGACTTCGCCGGCGATCGCGACCCGGGCGTGCGGTCGGTCAAGGACATCTACGAGCACTACAAGGGCCACGGCTACGATACCGTGGTGATGGGCGCGAGCTTCCGCAATGCCGGCGAGATCCTGGCCCTGGCCGGCTGTGACCGCCTGACCATCTCCCCTTCCCTGCTCGGCGAACTGACCGAGACCCGGGGCACCCTGGAGCGCCGCCTCTCGCCGCTGGATGCCGAGACGCAGACGCCGGAGCCGTTGGACGAGTCCGAGTTCCGCTGGGCACTGAACGAGGATGCCATGGCCACCGAGAAGCTGGCCGAGGGCATCCGCAAGTTCATGGCTGACCAGCGCAAGCTCGAGGCCCTGCTGGGCGAGCTGAGAAAAGGGACCCGCTAGTTGGAGACGCGCCGGTAGACGTTTGCCAACGCTGGGAGGCGCCATCTTCTTCGAACGCGCTGGCATCATCGAGATATTCGCGGCTCAATGGTGGTGGTGCGACGAGGCCTCCTGGGCCTCGAGCATCTCCACGAGGGACTGGAACTCCTCGCGGTTGTGCTCGTTCATGTGCATCAGGATGCGGTGCGCCTCGAGGATGCGATGGCGCAGCCCCTCCTCGTCGGCGGGCACCTCGGGGAGGTCGCTGAGCTCGCAGGGCTCGGTGATCGGCGCCTCCACCAGGGTGAAATAGCGCGAGAAGCCCATGACGTCGAGCATGCGCTGGACATCGGGATTGTCGGCGACGATGGTCGGCGGCTGCTCGAGCTTGCCCTGTACCGCCATGGCGACCTTGGCCAGGAAACCCAGTGCCGTGGAGTCCACGTTGGTGGTCTCGCGCAGGTCGATCATGACCGCCCGGAGTCCCGGGGTCCTGGAGAGCTGCTGCGCCTGGCTGTCCAGGGTGGCACACAGCGTCAGGCGCACGTCACCGCAGAGCTTGAGTACGAAGACCCCGGAGTCGAACGCCGCCTTGATGCGGCCTTCATGCATCATCATCGCCAAATCCGCTCAACATCATGATCGTCAGGTCGTCAGGCAGTTTTTCCAGCCCCGGGCCGTCCTCGACGACGGCCTCATCGTCGGCGGGTACGTCTCCCAGGGCCAGACTGTCCCGCAGGTCCTCCAGCGTCTCGCTGGTCTGTACCCGCTGCTCGAGCTCCCTGAGCCGCGTGTCGAGCGTCTCGCCCGGCAGGCACTCCAGTATTCCATCGGAACACAGCCACAGGCGGAAGTTCTCCGGGAGCGGACACCCCAGAGGGGGGTATTCGACGCCCGGGAACAGCCCCACCGGCATGCCCACGCCGGCCAGCTGATGGACCTCGCCATTCGCCACCATCAACGGCATGGGCAGCTGTGCGCCCAGCGAATAGTGCAGATAGCGGCGCTCCAGGTCAATCACCCCGACGAACAGGGTGGCGTGCTTGCCGATGCCGGTATCCAGCAATTCCCGGTTGAGCTCCGCCAACCAGCGCGGCGCCAGCTCCTCCGGCCGGGTGCCGTCCCATTCACCCTGCCAGCGATTGGAGAGGTACTTCAACAGCACCGTGACGAAGGCCGACGAGGCGCCATGGCCCGATACGTCGGCGAAGTAGAAGAGGATGAAGCGGTCATTGAAACGCTGGAAATCGAGAAAGTCGCCCGACAGATAGAGCGATGGCGCCAACCAGTAGTCGCAGGACACCCCAGCGACCGTCTGGGGCCTCGGCGGCAGCAGCTTGCGCTGGATCTGGCCGCCGGCCTGCTGGTCCAGGCGCAACATCGCCAGGTGGGTCTCCAGGCTCTCGTTGAGCTCTTCCAGGTGCTCGTTGAGCTGGGCCAGACGCTCCCGGTCCTGGGCGCGCTCCTGGGCCAGCCGGTGCAGCTCGATCGCCTTGCGGATCATCCGCCGCAGCAGCTGTCCATGACGAAGCGGCTCGACGATGTAGTCGACCAGCCCCGCATCCACCGCCTTGAGCAGGTCCGCATCCAGCCGCCTGTCGGTGACCACCAGGGTCGGCAGATGAGCGCTCAGGCGTGCCCAGTCACGACTGGGTACCGCTCGGGCATGCGCCACCACCAGCGCCGTCTCCGGTGGCAGGTCATCCATGCTGTCGGCGGCGAACACCGCCAACCCATCCCGGGCAATGGTCTCGGCCAGGGCATCCCTGGCCTCGCCCGGGACATCGATCACTCCAATCAGCTGCTTGGGACGGTCCATGCCGGGGTTCCTCAATCGGCGAAATCGCCGTCGTCGAAATCCGTATCATCGAACTCGAAGTCGAACTCGTCAGTGGCGAAGGGATCTTCGCCCAGTTCGCCGTCGCTGACCTCGAAACGCCGCCGCTGCAGCCAGGCATCGCGGATGAAGCTATAGCGATCGCCACGGATCAGCTCTTCCTGATCCAGCAGGCCGGCCCGTGTGTCCACCACCCTCAATCCGGTCAGCCCGAAGCGCACCTTGTCGTCCTCCACATAGGCGAGGGGATAAGTGTACGTGTCCAGCGGCAGACCGGCAGTGTCCCGCACGGTACTCGGCCCGAGGAGGGGCAGCACCAGATAGGCCCCTTCGCCCAGGCCCCAGACCCCGAGGGTCTGGCCGAAGTCCTCCTCGCGGCCGGTGATCTCCATCTGGGTGGCGTAGTCCCACAGGCCGCCGATGCCCAGGGTGGTGTTGATCAGGAAGCGCGAGGAGGCGATGCCGGCATTGCCCGGCTTGCCCTGCAGCACACTGTTGAGGGCGGTGCGGATCTCGCCGAGGTTGGAGAAGAAGTTGCCCACCCCCGTCTGTAGCGGCTCTGGCGTCACGGTGCGATAACCCCGTGCCACCGGCTTCAGCACCGCCCGGTCCAGGGCGTCGTTGAAGGCGAACACCCGGCGATTGAACCCCTCCCAGGGGTCATCGGGATGGCGCTCCTCCACCGCAGCGGTGCTGGCACACCCGGTCAGCAGCGCCACCGCCAGCAGCGCCGCCAGGCCGCGCCCCACTGTGCCCACTCGCCGCGTTCTCTCCGCGTAGCGCATCACCTGCTCCCTCCCTGGCCGTGCCGTTGCTCGATCACCCCATGCCCTCTTTGGCGACGCACCACCACGCTGCCGGCACTGTAGCCCGCGCCAAAGGAGCAGACCACACCGACGGCGCCAGGGGCAAGATCCTGGCGATGCAGGTGGAAGGCGATGATGGAGCCAGCCGAGCTGGTGTTGGCATAGCGGTCGAGAATGATCGGGGCCTGCCCGGGCCCCGGATCGTGGCCGAGCACGCGCCGGGCGATCAGGTCGTTCATGTGGCGGTTGGCCTGGTGCAGCCACAGCCGCGCCAGGTCGTCATCCGCGAGTTCGAGACTTGCCAGGTGGTCGGTGATCAGGGCCGCCACCAGGGGGCAGACCTCCTTGAACACCCGCCTGCCCTCCTGGATGAACAGCTTGTCCGGCGCCTGGGGATCGCTGTCGGTGACCCGATCGAGGAAACCGGCGTTGTTGCGGATGGCATTGGAAAAGCGCGTCACCAGACGGGTGCCGAGGATCTCGAAGCCGCTCTCGGCGGTGGCCAGCTCGTCACTCTCCAGCACGATGGCGGTGCAGGCATCGCCGAAGATGAAGTGGCTGTCGCGGTCGCGGAAGTTGAGGTGCGCCGAGCAGATCTCCGGGCTGACCACCAGGGCCCGGCTCGCGTTGCCGACACGGATCGCATTGGCCGCGGTCTCGATGGCGAAGGTCGCCGAACTGCAGGCCACGTTCATGTCGAAGGCGTAGCCTCCGGCACCGAGCGCCGCCTGCAACTCCACCGACACCGCCGGATAGGGGCGCTCGAGGTTCGAGCAGGCGACGATCACCAGGTCGATGTCGGCGGCGGCAACGCCAGCCGCTTCCAGCGCCTCGCCGGCGGCCGCGACGCCCATCTCGCCCTGGATCGAGAGCTCGTCGTTGCTGCGCCGGGGCAGGCGCGGGCGCATCCGCTCGGGATCGAGGATGCCCTCGGCATCGAGCACGTAGCGATTGAGAATGCCCGACGCCTTGACGATGAAGTCGCTGCTCGAATAGTCGAGGCGCTCTTCGACGCCCGCCTCGGCCCGGCGGGCGTTCTCCGCCTCCACCCACGCATTGAACGCGGCCACCAGGGCATCATTGTCGACGGCATGCTCCGGTGTGAAGAGGCCGGTGCCGGTGATCACCACCTGGGTCATGCTGTTCTCCCTGTGAGTTCCGCCCAGCGCTTCTCGAGACGCTTGACCGAGACCGGAAACTTCGTGCCCAGCTGCTGGGCGAAGAGCGAGACCCGCAGCTCCTCGATCCACCAGCCGAACTCCACCAGTGCCGGGTTATCGATGCCGCCGCGGCGCTCGCTCTCGCGGCGGGCGGCCAGGCGCTGTTCGAGTGCCTGGAGCTCCTGCATGTGCATCTGGTCGCGCATGCGTTCCCGGGGGGCCTTCTCCAGACGGATCAACGCCGCCTCCATGTAGCGAGGATACTCCTCGAGCCACTCCCCCGCCTCGCCGACGAAACCGGGATGCACCAGCCGCTGCATCTGTGCCTTGAGATCACTGTATACCAGCGCCAGTGCCAGGTTCAGGTTGCCCTTCAACGCCTTGGTCACCGCCAGATGCCCCTTCAGCGCCGCCTCCAGCGTGGCCAGTCGCGCCTCGGCCCGGGGCAGCAGTTCGTCCCGGGTCTCGTCGAGGCGTGCCTCGAGCTCGGCCGCCGAGCGCGGCAGCGGCGCCACCGCCACCACCTGGCGGAACACCGCCGTGACGACGTCCTCGCTGAGCTGACGCTTGCTGCCCACCTTGGCGAACAGCAGCGCACAGGTATCGAGGCCCTTGAGCCGCTCGATGGCGCGCGCCTGGTCGGGCAGGCGGCGCATCGCCAGGCGCACCACGCCAGCGCGGTGGGCCTCCTCGGCCTTGTCGGGGTGGTCGAAGAGCTCGACCCGGAAACGCTCGCCGTCGGGCACCAGGGCCGGGTAGGCCTCGACGCGAATGCCGGCCTGGGTGGTGACCCGGGACTCGGGCAGCGCCGCCTCGGGCAGCTCGTCGACCGGCGCCTCGAGCCTGGCTTCCTCGGTCAGCGCCCGGGCGCCCTGCCCCGCCGCCTCCTCGAAGCGCCGCTCCAGCGCCCGGGCATCGCGCCCCTGGCCGAGCTCGCGTCCCTCGTGGTCGACCACCCGGAGGTTCATCACCAGGTGCGGCTCCAGGGCATCGAGCTGCCAGTCATCGGGATGCACGCGCACCCCGGTACGGCGGCGCAGGAACTCGCCCAGGGCCTCGGTGAGCGGCGCGTCATCGGGAACGAGGGTCTCGAGGGCCGCATCGACCCAGTCGGGGATCGGCACCACCTGGCGGCGAACCGCCTTGGGCAACGACTTCATCAGCGCGATGCACTTCTCGCGCAGCAGGCCCGGCACCAGCCACTCGAGGCGTGCCAGCGGCAGCTGGGGCAGCATCGCCGCCGGCACGGTCAGCGTCACGCCATCGTCGGGAGCGCCGGGCTCGAAGTGATAGGAGAGCGGATAGCGCACCCCGTTGAGCGACAGTTCATCGGGATACTGCGCCTCGGTGACCTCCTCGGCCTCGCGGGCCAGCAGGGCGGCGCGGTCGAACTTGAGGATATCGGGATCGTCGGCCTCGGCCCGCTTGCGCCAGGCCTCGAAGCCCTTGCCGTTGTGGATGTCCTCCGGGATGCGCTCGTCATAGAAGGCGAACAGCGTCTCCTCGTCGACCAGGATGTCGCGGCGCCTGGCACGGTCCTCGAGGTCCTCGACCTCCTCGACCAGGGCCCGGTTATGGGCGAAAAACTCGCCGCGGGTGCGGAACTCGCCCTCGACCAGCGCCCGACGGATGAAGAGCTCCCGTGACTCCTGCGGGGCGATGGGCCCGTAGTGCACCTTGCGCCCGGCGACGATGGGCAGGCCGAACAGGGTCACCTGCTCGCTGGCCACCACCTGGGCCCGCTTCATCTCCCAACGGGGCTCGCTGTAGGAGCGCTTGACCAGGTGGCCGGCCAGCGGCTCGATCCACCGGGGGTCGATCCTCGCCACGGTGCGGGCGAAGAGCTTGGAGGTCTCGACCAGCTCGAAGGCCATCAACCACTTGGGCGACTTCTTCGCCAGGCCCGACCCCGGATGGATGAAGAACTTGCGGTTGCGGGCGCCCAGGTACTCGCGATTCTCCGTGAGCAGCCCCAGGTGCGAGAGCAGCCCGGTCAGCAGCGCCTGGTGCATCCGCACGGCGCTCTCGCGGTGGGCCTGGCGTACCGCCTGCTCGTCCTCGTCCCCGCTGCCGGACTCGGGGCGGGGCGCCGGCGGCGGCACCTCGATCTCCATGTCGCGCAGCAGCTGGCGCAGCTGGCGGAAGGTGTCGTGCCACTCGCGCAGGCGCAGGTAGTTGAGGTAGTGGTCGCGGCACCAGCGCCGCAGGCGGTTGCCGGAGAGTTCGTCGCGGGCGGCCTCGAAGCCGTGCCAGAGGTTGAGCAGGGCGACGAAGTCGGAGTCGGGATCGTGCCAGCGGCGGTGCGCCTGGTCGGCGGCCTCACGTTTGTCCGCCGGGCGGTCGCGGGGGTCCTGCACCGCCAGCGCCGAGACCACGATCAGTACCTCGCGCAGGCCGCCCTGCTCGGCCCCGGCCAGCACCATGCGCGCCAGGCGCGGGTCGATGGGCAGCCGGGCCAGCTTGCGGCCGATCGGGGTCAGGCGATTGCCGGCGTCCACCGCCCCGAGTTCGAACAGCAGGCGGAAGCCGTCGGTGACGAAGCGCGAGTCGGGCGGGTCGACGAAGGGAAAGTCCTCGATGTCGCCGAGCCGGAGCGACAGCATCGACAGGATCACCGACGCCAGGTTGGTGCGGCGAATCTCGGGGTCGGTGAACGCGGGCCGGGCAAGAAAGTCCTCCTCGTCATAGAGGCGAATGCACACCCCCTCGGCGATGCGCCCGCAGCGCCCCTTGCGCTGGTCGGCACTGGCCTGGCTGACCGCTTCCACCGGCAGGCGCTGGATCTTGGCGCGGTAGCTGTAGCGGCTGATGCGCACCAGGCCCGGGTCGATGACGTAGCGGATGCCGGGCACGGTGAGCGAGGTCTCGGCCACGTTGGTGGCCAGCACGATGCGCCGGCCGGCATGGGGCGCGAAGACGCGGTTCTGCTCGGCGTTGGAGAGCCGCGCATAGAGCGGCAGGATCTCGGTGCCCTTGAGGTCGGCACGGCGCAGGGTGTCGGCGGTCTCGCGAATCTCGCGCTCGCCGGGCAGGAACACCAGGATGTCCCGCGGGCCGTGGAACCAGCGCTTCTCGCGCTCGACGGCCGCGATCTCCTCCACGGCGTGGAGGATGCCCTCCTGCAGGGTGCGGTCCTCCTCGTCGTCGGCCTCGCGCACCAGCGGACGATAGCGCACCTCCACCGGCCAGGTGCGTCCGGAGACCTCCACCACCGGCGCCGGCCGCGGCGTGCCGTCGGCCCCCGGCAGGGCGAAGTGCGCGGAGAAACGCTCCACGTCGATGGTCGCCGAGGTGATGATCACCTTGAGGTCGGGGCGGCGCACCAGCAGCCGCTTGAGGTAGCCGAGCAGGAAATCGATGTTGAGGCTGCGCTCGTGGGCCTCGTCGATGATGAGCGTGTCGTAGCGGCGCAGGTCCGGGTCGTGGCGGGTCTCCGCCAGCAGGATGCCGTCGGTCATCAGCTTGACCAGGGTGTCGTCGCCGGTCTGGTCGGTGAAACGCACCTGGTAGCCCACCTGCTCGCCCAGCGACACCCGCATCTCCTCGGCCAGGCGCGCGGCCACCGAGCGGGCCGCCAGGCGCCGGGGCTGGGTGTGGCCGATCAGCCCGCGCCGCCCCAGGCCCAGCTCCAGGCAGAGCTTGGGCAGCTGGGTGGTCTTGCCCGAGCCGGTCTCGCCGGCCACCACCACCACCTGGTGGTCACGCAGCGCCGCGAGGATCTCGTCGCGGCGCTCGGCCACCGGCAGCGCCTCGGGGTACTCGAGGGTCACCGGGATGGTGGCGCGGCGGGCCGCCGTCCGCTGCGAGCGCTCCAGCGCCTCGCGCACCTGGCCGAGCCCGCGGTCTACCGGCTTGCCCTCCTTCAGCCGTCGGGCGAGGCCGTGCAGGCGCTTGTCCAGGGAGGGAACATCGCGCAGCATGGCGTCATCGAGCCCCCGGCGCAGGGCCTGGAGTTCATCGGTGGCGGAGCGTGTCGCGGGGTCTAGCGGACGGATAGCGGTGGTCACGTTGGGCTCGATCGACTCCGATAAGAGAGAGCATAGACACTGCCCGCTCCGGCAGCCGGAACGGGCAGTTCATTGTAACGCCGTGTACCACGCGACGCCTAATCCGGGCCATTGGTATTGGCTATGGGGTCGCCACCGTCAGCCTATCGATGCGGCCGACGACTCAGGAGGGGGTGCGGTTCTGGCCCTCGTCACGCAACTGGCGGCGCAGCACCTTGCCCACATTGGTTTTCGGCAGCTCGTCGCGGAACGCCACGAATTTCGGCACCTTGTAGCCGGCGAGCTCCTTCTTGCACCAGGCTCGCAGGGACTCGGCGTCCAGGTCCTTGTCCCTGGCCACCACGAACAACTTGATCGCCTCGCCACTCGCCTCGTCGGGCACGCCCACGGCGGCGGACTCGACCACCCCCGGATGGGCGGCCACGACGTCCTCGATCTCGTTGGGATAGACGTTGAAGCCGGAGACCAGGATCATGTCCTTCTTGCGGTCGACGATACGGATGTAGCCGTCCTCCTGGAGCACGGCGATGTCCCCGGTATGGAACCAGCCCTCGGCGTCGATCGCCTTGGCGGTCTCGTCGTCACGATTCCAGTAGCCCTTCATCACCTGGGGGCCCTTGACGCAGAGCTCGCCGGGCTCGCCCAGCGGCAGGTCGTTGCCGTCGGCATCGGTCACCTTCACCGAGGTGCCGGCCACCGGCTTGCCGATGGTGCCGAGCTGGATGGCGTCGACGGGATTGAAGCTGACGATCGGCGAGGTCTCGGTGAGCCCGTAGCCCTCGGCGATGGCGCAGCCGGTGGTCTCCTCCCAGCGCTGCGCCACCGCCTTGGTCAACGCCATGCCCCCGGAGATGGTCAGGTGCAGCTGCGAGAAGTCGAGGCCGCGGAAGTCCTCGCGGTTGCACAGGGCGTTGAACAGGGTGTTCAGGCCGATGAAGCCGGTGAAGGGGAGACCCTTGAGCTCCTTGACGAAGTTGTCGAGGTCGCGGGGGTTGGTGATGAGCACGGAGTGGTTGCCGGTCTCCACCATGAACAGGCAGTTCACCGTGAAGGTGTAGATATGATAGACCGGCAGCGGCGCGATGATGGTCTCGGCGCCATCGGTCAGGGCGGGGCCGATCGCCTGGCGTGCCTGGAGCATGTTGGCGATCAGGTTGCGGTGCGTGAGCATGGTGCCCTTGGCCAGCCCCGTGGTACCGCCGGTGTACTGCAGCGCGGCGATGTCGTCGGCCCGGCGAGCGACTTCCGTGTGGCTGTGCCCGGCCCCGGCCTTGAGCGCCTGGCGGAAGGGCGTGGCGCCGGGCAGCGAGAAGCGGGGCACCATCTTCTTGACGTACTTGACCACGGCATTGATCAGCTGCCGCTTGGGGAAGCCGTGCAGGTCGCCGAGCTCGGTGACCAGCACATGCTGGATATCGGTACGGTCGAGGATCTTCTCGAGCTTGTCGGCCATGTTGGCCAGGATCAGGATGGCCTTGGCACCGGCGTCCTTGAACTGGTGTGCCATCTCGCGCTCGGTGTAGAGCGGGTTGGTGTTGACCACCACCAGGCCGGCTCGCAGGGCGCCGAACACCGCCACCGGGAACTGCAGCACGTTGGGCAACTGGATGGCGATGCGGTCGCCCGGCTGCAGCCCGGTCTCGTGCTGCAGCCAGGCGGCGAAATCAGCGGAGAGGCGATCGAGTTCCGCGTAGCTGAGGGTCTGCCCCATGCAGCTGAAGGCCGGCTTGTCGGCGAAGCGCCTGACCGAGGCGTGGAAGACATCCATCACCGAGTCGTAGTGGTCAAGCCCTTCCAGCTCGGGGCCGATCAGGATCGGGGCAGCGGCGTGCTCGTTCATGGACGCGATCTCCTCGTATCGTCGACGGCGTGCGACGGTTGTTGTTTTCCTACGATATACCGCCACGGCATCGCTGTAAAACGAGCGATTGAAACTATCGTTTGCTCGCGACACGCCGTCCTGCAAGGCGCCCTCTCACAGGCTTCAAGCTGGCCCAGGCTCTTACGCCTGGCAAGTCGCGGCTTTTCACGCTGGCCCCGGGCCATGACGGGCCACGATCTCGCCGTCCTTCCACACCAGCAGCTCGCCGGGGACCATGCGCACCCAGTCCTCGTTGTCGGTCAAGGGCTCGGTGGCGAGCACCGAGACGACGTCGTCGGGCGTGGTGTGTTCGGCGAAGTTCACCGTCAGTTCGGCATCCGAGAGGTTGGCCCGGCCGAAGGGCGCGCGCCGGGTGATATGGGCCAGCCTGGTCGAGCAGAAGGCGTAGAGATAGTCGCCGTCGGCCAGCAGCAGGTTGAAGACGCCGAGTCCGCGCAACCGCTCGCAGAGCCGGTGGAGCAGGCGCCACAACCCCCGGCGCTGCTCGTCATCGGCCGGCAGCTCGGGAAAGCGGCGACGCAGTTCGCCCAGCAGCCAGCAGAAGGCGTGTTCGCTGTCGGTGTCACCCACCGGATGATAGAAACCCAGCGGCAGCGTCTGCCAGCCGGTGAGCTGGCCATTGTGGGCATAGCACCAGGGCCGCCCCCACATCTCGCGTACGAAGGGGTGGGTGTTGGCCAGGCGCACCTGGCCCACGTTGGCCTGGCGGATATGGCTGATGACGATGGTCGACTTGATCGGGTAATCACAGATCAGCCGGGCGATGGGCGAACGAACCGACGGGTGAGGGTCGCGGAAATCGCGGTATCCGCCCTCCTCGTAGAAGGCGATGCCCCAACCGTCGCGGTGCGGTCCGGTGCCACCACCACGATGCAGGAAGCCGGTGAAGCTGAAGCAGATGTCGGTGGGTACATTGGCACTCATGCCCAGCAGCTCACACATGAGGCTCCTCCCGATGCACGACCCGCCGCCACCGCCGGCGACGCCTGATCAGCAGCACCACCAGCAACAGCACCACGGCCAGCGCCACCCCCACCCAGAGCCGCGGGTCGCGTCCATGGGACTCGGCCAGTCGCTCCAGCCCCGGACGGCCTTCCTGCCACAGTTCCATGGCACGGCGCGGCAGGGCATTGACCAGCGCCACGAAGCGGTCGGCGGCAGCGAGCGACTCCTCCTCGCCCCCCCTCTCCAGGTCGGGGTCGAGATTCTCGTCGAAGCGTTCGCCGGCCAGCGTCGGGCCGGCCATGTCCGCCAGGTCGAGGCCGGTGCTGGCGTCGGGGTTGAGCAGCAGCCGCGGCAGACGGATCTCCCGGGTCTCGCCGTCCAGGGTGACCCGCGCCGTCAGCAGCAGCGGGCGGCTGATGGCGTCGTCCAGTTCGGGTAGCGGGAGATGCCAGCGCCGAGGCGCCACGGCCTCGGCTTCGAGCGTCTCGCCCTGTAGCTCGCCCGAGAGCTCGGTGTTGTCACGATCGAGACGCGGATGCTCGGCGGCCAGCACCACGCGGTCGGCCCGGGGGTCGTGCCTCGCGCCGATGGCGGGCAGCACGTTGACCGCCTGGATGCGCTGGCGATGGAAGTCTTCGCCCTCGGCATGCAGCTCCAGCCGAGCGTTGCCGGTCAGGGCCGGGGCCGGCAGCACCCCGACGAAGCGGCCATCCCGCTCCTCCAGGCGCACGGCGGCCTGGACACTGCCCTCCGCATCGTACAGCTGCACGTCCATGACGATCTCGTCGACCCCCTCGACGAGCGGTTCGCCATCGCGTTCGAGCCAGACCTCCAGCGGCAGCGGGAAACCGAGGTAGAGGGTCGCCGGCAGGCTGCCGGTATGCAGGGTCAGCGGCGCGACCACACTGATCCGGCTGTCGCCGCCCGCCTCCCCCTCCAGGCGCCACTCGCCGGGCTGGGGGTCGGGGATGCGAATCAGGTCGAAGCGCGGCTCCACCTGCCAGTGGCTGCCCTCCGGGCGGTCGTCGGCGCGATAGACGGTGCCGTCGGGGGCGATCAGGCTCAACGGCTCGCCGTCGGGGTCATGGAACAGCAGTGCCGAAAAGGACTCGACGTCCGGATCGATGATGAAGCGCCCCTGCTCGAATGGCACCTGGTCGGTGGGAAAGATGCGCTCGAAGATGTCGAGGAAGGCCCCGAGCAGGCTCTCGGGGGTCTCGACCATTGCCGGCAGGCCGCCGGTGAGCTGGGAGAGGCGCTCCACCAGCGCCAGGTCGGCTTCCTCGGAAAAGGCGACGCCGTGTACCGCCACTCCCTCGCTGGCCAGCCGAGGCGCCAGGTCGTCGAGCAACGCCAGCCGCGAGGCACGATCCACGCCGGGCTTGGCCCCGCGGGCCGGCGGCAGGTCGATCATGCCATCGGTGAGCAGTACCAGATGGCGCCCGCCGTTGGGGTCGGGGGTCGCCGCCTCGCGCAATGCGGCCTCGATGTCGGTGAACTGCTGGTACTCCACCAGCGCCGGCGCCAGGGCCAGGGCCTGGCGGCGCCATTCGGCATCCACGCGGCCCAGCGGCAGGGGGTTGTCGACCCGCTCGCCGAAGGTCCAGACACCGGCACTGACGCCCCCCGGCAGCAGCGACACCAGCAGCTCCAGGGCGCTGGTGCCGAGCTGGTTGGGATCGTGCTCCTTCATGCTGCCCGAGACATCGATGATCACCCGGATGTCCGGCTGTTCCTCGACCTCCTGGGCCAGGCCTGGCCCCGCCGCCAGCCACAGCAGGCTGGCCGCCACCAGCAGCCCGCGGACTCGATGTCCGCGCCTGCCCACCATCCACCAAGCCATCGTGGCTCCTTAGCCGATCATCGGCTCCCGGCGCTCCCCGGCGCTATCGCGGCGGGGGGGCATGGGCTCGTCATCCTCGTCCATGTCGACGTAGTCGTGACGATGACGCCCCCGCCACCAGAGCAGCAGCCCGAGCCCGGCCCCGGCCAGACCGCCCGCGACCAGCAGCAGCAGCGCCGGCACCATCACCGAGGCGTTGCGTTCCAGGAACGCCACGGCGGCGACCATCACCGCCGGCGCGAAGCCGGTATAGACCTCGCCCTCCTCGAGCAGCGGCAAGCGGAAGCGCGCCGGCATCCAGATCACCCCGGCCACCAGCCAGGTGATCACCAGCCGTGGCAAGCGCGGCAGGAAACCCAGCCCCAGGTAACCGGTCAACACCACCACCAGCGACAAAAACCCGTAGCTCAGCCATAGTAGGGAGATCGAATCTGTTATCGGCATCGATACCTCGCAGCCCGTGCGTCCCGCGACGCACCGTCTTGAAAATGTTCTAAGTATGGTACATCCCGCGCAATGAAAGCACAGCCGCCCCGTGACAATTCCCAGCACCCCGACGACACCCCCGTGGCCCGCTTCCGCCGCGCCGACGATCCCGAGTGGCACTGGCTGGAGAATCGAGACGACCCGGAGGTGACCGCCTTCCTCGAGGCGGCCAACCGCGAGTCCGCGGACTGGTTCGCCCCGCTGGACGACCTGGTGGAGCGACTCTATCACGGCCACCTGGCACGCCGTGAGCTTGCCGTGCATGGCCTGCGCACGCCGCTGGACCACTACACCTACTGGAGCGAAACGGCGGTGGATGCCGACTACCCGGTGTGGTGGCGCCATCCCAACGGTCGCGACGACGCGGCCGAGATATTCCTCGACCTGCAGGCCCGCGCCGCGCCCCACCACTATCTGGAGTTGGGCGACATGGCGCTGTCGCCGGACGAAGCCTGGCTGGCCTGGACCGAGGACGCCCGCGGCGACGAGACCTTCGAGCTCTACCTCAAGCGACTGCCGGACGGCGAACCGGTGAAACTGCTTGAGGAGATCGGCCCCGAGCTCAGCTGGGCCGAGGACAACCGCACCCTGCTGTTCACCCGCTACGACGCCACCCAACGCCCGGAGAGCATCTGGCGACTGCCGCTGGCGGAAGGGGCGACCGGCATGCCGGAGGCGGGCGAGCCCACCCTGGTACTGCGCGAGGAAGACCCCGAGTTCTGGCTGGGGCTGGGCAAGACCCGCTCCCGGGAGTGGCTGGTGCTGGAGAGTGCTTCGAAGGATACCAGCGAGTGCCACCTGATTCCGGCCCGGCAACCGGCGACGGCACCACGCTGCTTTCGCCCCCGTGAAAGTGGCGTCGAGTACGCCCTCGACCACCGTCCCGGCCACTTCTATGTGCTGCACAACCGCGAGGCCCCCCACTTCCGCCTCGACCGGGTGGATGAGGGCACCGTCGTCGCCGGATCCACCCGGGCGCTCCCCTGGCAACCGCTGCTCGCCCATTGCCAGCACGAGACCCTGGAGGGCGTCGATGCCTTCGACTGGGGGCTGGTGATCACCGCGCGCGACCATCACGAAGCGCAGGTGTATCTGCGCATTCTCGAGCTGGACGGCGCCCATGCCATTACCCGCGACGAGCGCCTGCCGCTACCGGAGACACCCTGCAGCCTGGCCCTGGGCGACTCGCCCCACTTCGATGCACGGCGCCTGCGGCTGCGTGAGGAGTCCTTCACCCTGCCGGTGACCTGGCTGGAGCACGACTTGGACAGCGGCGAACGCCGCCTGCTCAAGCAACAGCCGATCCACGGCGACCTCACGCCGGCGCAGCTAGTCTGCGAGCGACTCTGGGCCACGTCCCACGATGGTGAGCGGATCCCCGTCTCCGTGGTGATGCGTGCCGACCTCACCGGGCATCCGCTGCCGACCCTGCTTTATGGCTACGGGGCCTATGGCGAGGTGCTCGATCCCTGGTTCTCGGTGGCCCGGCTGGAACTGCTCGCCCGCGGCATGGCCTTCGCCGTGGCCCACGTCCGCGGCGGTGGCGATCGTGGCGAACCCTGGTACCTGGCCGGCAAGCTGGAGCACAAGGAGAACAGCTTCCGCGACTTCCTGGCCGCCCGCGATGCCCTGGTCGCGAAGGGCATCAGCGATGGCGAGCGCATCGCCGCCTACGGGGCCAGCGCCGGCGGCCTGCTGGTCGGCGCCAGCCTCAACCTGGCGCCCGAGTCCTTCTGTGCCGCGGTGCTCGACGTGCCCTTCGTCGACGTACTGCGCACCATGGAAAACCCCGACCTGCCGCTAACCACCGCCGAGTACACCGAGTGGGGCAATCCCGGCGAGCCCGATGCCCGCCGGCGTATCCTCGCCTACTCGCCGCTGGACAACCTCTCGGCCCGGCCCTGGCCCACGGTGTTCCTGCAGGGCAGCTGGCACGATACCCGGGTGCCCTACTGGGAGCCCGCCAAGCTCTACGCCCGGCTGACCGAGCTGGGCACCGCCCGCGGCCCCGTCCTGATGCGCACCGACATGGCCGCCGGCCACGGCGGTGCCTCCGGCCGCTTCAAGGCCTGGCACGACAATGCCCGCCAGGATGCCTTCATCCTCTGGGCACTGGGACTGGAAGAGCGGGAAGGCTGAAGATACCGGCGGCTTGTCGTCGACCGGCTCCGAGGGTCCATACTGCACTCAGCGATATCGTCAGGATCGGGGAGGTCCACGATGGATGACCGTATCTGCGCAGGCTTCGCCGGGGCGGTGGGCCGCACGCCGCTGATCCGCCTCGCAGGGTTTTCCGAGGAGAGCGGTTGCGACATCCTCGGCAAGGCCGAATTCATGAACCCCGGGGGCTCGGTCAAGGACCGCGCCGCACTCTACATGGTCCTCGACGCCGAACGGCGCGGATTGCTCGGCCCCGGTGGCACCGTGGTGGAGGGCACGGCCGGCAACACCGGCATCGGCCTGGCGCATATCTGCAATGCCCGTGGCTACCGCTGCGTGATCGTGATTCCCGAGACCCAGACCCGGGAAAAGATCGACCTGCTGCGCACCCTCGGGGCCGAGGTGCATACCGTGCCGGCCAAGCCCTACCGCGACCCCGACAACTACCAGAAGATCGCCGGACGCATGGCGGCGGACATGGACAACACCATCTGGGCCAACCAGTTCGACAACACCGCCAACCGTCAGGCCCACTACGAGACGACCGGGCCGGAGCTCTGGGAACAGACCGGGGGACGTATCGATGCCTTCGTCGCGGCCACCGGCACCGGCGGCACCCTGGCCGGGGTCAGCCGCTACCTCAAGGAGCAGCGTCGCGATGTCCGCTGCATTCTCGCCGACCCCAGCGGCAGCGGCCTGTACCGTTACGTCACCACCGGCCATCCGGAGGTGGTGGGCGGCAACTCCATCACCGAGGGGATCGGCAGCACCCGGGTGACCGCCAACCTGGAGGGTTCGCCGCTCGATGACGCCTTGATGATCCCGGACCAGGAGGCCGTCACCACCGTCTACCGCCTGCTCCATGCGGAGGGGCTCTTCCTGGGCAGTTCCTCGGGGATCAACGTGGCCGCCGCCATGCACGTCGCCCGGCAGCTGGGGCCGGGCCACACCATCGTCACGGTGCTGTGCGACGGCGGGGGGCGCTATTACTCGCGGCTGTTCAATGCCGAGTGGCTGGCCGGCAAGGGGTTACACGCCTAGCCATCGATGGGCAGGATGGCGATGATGTGGTCCTCGAGCTCCTCTTCGGGGACCTCGCTCTGGGAGACGGCGAAGCTGCGCACGCTGATGCCCTTGCGGTGGACCCGCTCCGGGTCCCCCGAGATCAGCGGGTGCCAGCCGGCGAGCTTGCGCCCCTCGGCGAGGCGGCGATAGGCGCAGGACTTCGGCAGCCAGCGGAACTCCTCGATGCGCGCGGGGGTGAGCTGGGCGCAGTCGGGCACCTTCGCGAAGCGGTTCTCGTAGTCGCCACAGCGGCAGCCGTGGATGTCGAGCAGCCCGCAGGCGACATTGAGCACCGCGAGATCACCGCTCTCCTCGTCCTGGAACTTGAGCAGGCAGCACTGGCCGCAGCCGTCGCACAGGGCCTCCCACTCCTCGGGGGTCAGCTCCTCGAGGTCGAAGCGCTCCCAGAATCGCTCTCTCATACTTTCTCCTTCACGCCTTGCGGCAGCACTTCGGGGCTGATCCGGAGGCTGGCCTGCGAGGAGGCGCTGTGAATACATCCTTGTACGCTACCGATTCCTTCCCTGGAATCGGACCTCCTCTTCGGCCTGCCTCCGGCGCCCCTGACCCTGGGCAACCAGGATTACCCTCCCGGGCGTGGGTCCCTATGGGGTCAGACCCCGGCGGCGTCGAATCCGCTCGCTCAGTGCACAGTGACGGGCCGTAACTCGGCCGGGGTCTGACCCGAATGGCACTTACTTAAGACGCTGACCGACGCCTAGTCGGTTGATTTACAAGAAAACGGACGATGGAATGCGGTATTGTGTAAGTCGCGAAACCACACACAAACCGCAAACCCATCGCCCGC
>NZ_JAKVPY010000119.1:0-598 GCF_022487945.1 Halomonas flagellata | reverse complement strand
TGGAATTGGATACCCGTTTGTACGAAGTCGGCGAATATCTTGAACAGGAAGACAACCGGAATATCATCTTGCGTATTCCGTCAGGGCTTCCAGCAGGGCTTTCTGCGCTTCGCTCTTGCGTCCTGACTGCCAGTACAGCTGGTTGAGCAGCAGCAGGTTGCGGTTGAGATCGCTCATCAAACGCAGCGAACGCGCATTTTCGTTCAGCTCTTCCAGCACCATTTCCGCCGGTTCGAAGTCGCCCAGCAGGATCTGCGCCCGGGCAATGTTGCGCCACTGGCTCTGCAGGAAGTGGTTGTTGGCGAACTCCGGCTTTGGCGTCTGGCGCAGCCAGTTGGCCGCCGCGGTTTTATCACCGGTCATCTGCCAGTAGATCACTCGCACCTTATCGGCGTTGGAGACCCAGTCGCTGTGATAGTGACCATTACCGAGCAGGTTTTCCAGCCGGTTCAGGTGGCTGCGGGCATTATCCAGATCGCCGCGCGCCAGTGAGCACTGGACCATCAGCGCCAGGCACTGCAGCTGCTGCTGCGGCTGATAGGTGGATAGCACGTCCATCCCCTGGCGGGCGCAAGCTTCAGCCTCGTCGAGGCGCGCC
>NZ_JAKVPY010000117.1:0-603 GCF_022487945.1 Halomonas flagellata | reverse complement strand
GAATCTATGGGCGCACTCCCCAATAGGAAATACGCGGTCGTTACCCGCTCAGGTTGGACATCAAATGATGACAATGTAGTTGTATTTCAGTCAATCGAAGAGGCCATGGACAGGCTAGCTGAATTCACCGGTCACGTTATAGTGTCTGGTGGCGGAGAAATTTACCGAGAAACATTACCCATGGCCTCTACGCTCCACTTATCGACGATCGACATCGAGCCAGAGGGGGATGTTTTCTTCCCGAGTATTCCAAATACCTTCGAAGTTGTTTTTGAGCAACACTTTACTTCAAACATTAACTATTGCTATCAAATTTGGAAAAAGGGTTAACAAAGCTATGCAATCGACGGCAAAAAGCTTCGTTCGCTTCGCGCACTACGCCTTTTCCGCGATTGATAGCGACGTTATGTGAATATTGAAATGAGCATTCCAAAGAAAGGAAGTAGAAAAATTATCGTGGGCGAAAATGAGTTTTTGTGGCTCATTAGGTCAAAACTCACATATTCGCAGGACTGTTTAGGTACAGAAATGACTGCGGTCGTTGAACCGGATGCCGGTCCTCACTGATGAAGAAGTGAACACCGTACGGGAATCGTGCCGGCA
>NZ_JAKVPY010000116.1:0-603 GCF_022487945.1 Halomonas flagellata | reverse complement strand
CGATTTGCCTGCCAGTCAGCACCCTGTAGTAATCTTGCACGAGGATCTCCCCACCGGTTACTGCCGGTAACGTAGACATCCCTCCGTCTCAGACTATCCTGCAGTTTACTGAGAAAGCAGAGCGTGTATCCCCTTCGGGTGATATGTTTTTCCTTGTTAATCACCAGCCGTTTCCATGACCGACTGATAATTTCCGTTGGTGCGTCGTCAAAAAACTGCCGCCGTGAGCTGAACTCCCGGCTGAGGTAGTCACAGGCATTCAGAGTGGTAACCCCGGCAGGTGCGGATGAAAATTTAACGGTATTCAGCAGATGGGGCAGGAAACGACGAACGCGCCCGTACTGCTCCACCATTTCTTCATGAAAATTATCGTCTGAGGGCCGGGCAATTTCACGGACAAGCGTGATGATTTCAGCCAGCTTTTGCCTTGGGATGTAGCTGAACACCTCAGCACGAATCGATTCGTCCGGTGTTTCTTCTTTCAGCAGGTACGAACATGCGCTGGCGAGCGCCAATGCAGATTTATCCAGATCCTTCAGCGAGCGGAGCCGTTTTTTCTGCCCAATCTTTCTGGCGTCACGGATGATAACGGCCAGCATGGCG
>NZ_JAKVPY010000115.1:0-604 GCF_022487945.1 Halomonas flagellata | reverse complement strand
CCAGGGCATTACATAGGAACCGTCAGGCCGCTTCAGGCGAATGACTTCTTTCGGATACTGGCCTTCGCGTTCTACCGTCCAGACCTCTTTTTTCAGCGGTTCTCCGGCATTACTGAGTCTCACCGTAACCGCTTTATCATCCGGCTCAATGAAGATACAACCCGACTCTACCGCGCTACTCATTAGCGATTTGGGACACATCTTATCGCCGTACAGCACCGCTTTCTTGCCGTGATCGTCGATATTTAGGCCAGGCGATAAAACGATACCTGGCTGTTTCATACCCGCATCATTAAAAGCAGCCGTTAATGTGTTATCTGCCGCGTTCTGTACTTGATCGCAGCCAGCCATTAAGAAGCAACCGGCGACTATCCAGCTTTTTATCTTCATTCCCTGCCCTCCTTAAAATGGCTTTTCCATGTCAAAAATTCCCAGCACCGGGATAATTTCCTGACTGGCGCGACCGGTAAGCACCAGAAAGCGTCGCCACGGGCCATAGGGGATCTTCTCATCGCCGGATGTGTATGCGCGTATGCGACGACCGCCATTAGCCCCGGACAGGCCAAGCAGCGCCGCCAGTTTGTTTTCTGAAGCATATTCCGGG
>NZ_JAKVPY010000114.1:0-612 GCF_022487945.1 Halomonas flagellata | reverse complement strand
CGAACCAGCCCGGCGCGGCGCGACACCTGGCGGCGATGCTCAAGCCGCTGATCGAGGCCAACGATGGTCGCTGCTTTATGTTGTGCACCTCGCACGCCATGATGCGCGATCTGGCGGAGCAGTTCCGCGCCACCATGACGCTACCGGTGCTGCTGCAGGGCGAGACCGGCAAAGGCCAGCTGCTGCAGCAGTTCGTCAGCGCCGGCAACGCGCTGCTGGTGGCTACCAGCAGCTTCTGGGAGGGAGTCGATGTGCGCGGCGACGCGCTGTCGCTGGTGATTATCGATAAGCTACCGTTCACCTCGCCGGACGATCCGCTGCTAAAAGCGCGGATGGAAGATTGCCGGCTGCGCGGCGGCGATCCCTTCGATGAAGTGCAGCTCCCGGATGCGGTGATCACCCTCAAGCAGGGGGTGGGTCGCCTGATCCGCGATATCGACGACCGCGGGGTGCTGGTGATCTGCGACAACCGGCTGGTGATGCGCCCCTACGGCGCGGTGTTCCTGGCCAGTCTGCCGCCGGCGCCGCGAACCCGCGATATCCGTCGGGCGGTGCGCTTTCTCGCCGTACCGCCGGCAAGGTAATCCGCACTAAAATGTGTTAAGCTGCGCG
>NZ_JAKVPY010000113.1:0-612 GCF_022487945.1 Halomonas flagellata | reverse complement strand
GAGCTTTGGCGCGGGGTCTATGTCAATTCCTTAAAAGTGGTTTTGCCCGAACAGTTCAAAATACGAAACAGTGAGCAGCGGGTTTCCTTTCAGGCCGCCGATATGCTCATAGACGGCATGGGGGTCTCCGGGTATTTCTCCGTGGACAACCTCTTGCCCCTTAATGAAGGGGAAGCCTCCGGCTGGCAGTTCTCGGTCGACCATATCGAAGCGGATTTTGTGGCCAACCAGCTCACCGGCGCCGGTTTTAACGGGCAATTGGTACTCCCGGTCACCAAAGAGGTTACCACTGAAGAGCTGCAAAAGGCGGATACCATGGCCATCAGAAAAAAAGCCCTGGCCTACGGGGCCATCATTGACCCGGTAAACGAAGAATACATCCTCTCGGCAGGCTTGCAGGAGCATTTATCCTTTGATGTGTTCAAGGCCAAGGCCAACCTGGAGGCCAACTCCTATGTGGAACTGAAAACAAGGGAAGGGCGTTTCCGTCCTAAAGCCATCTTGCACGGAAGCCTGGACATCGCCGCCAGTAACAGCGATGACCCCGATAAAAAGACAGCGGATTTTAAAGGGATCGTTTTTGAGCACCTGCAATTACAGACCGAAAGCCCC
>NZ_JAKVPY010000112.1:0-612 GCF_022487945.1 Halomonas flagellata | reverse complement strand
ACATTTTTATTCATATTTGTTCTAGCTATTTTAATACAATTTACCTTCAGTGGTCACATAACTAAGCGCGATAGCTTGAGCGCTTTAGATCACATCATAGCTTTTCTAAAAAAAAAAATACTCATTGCTTACATAGCCTCTTTTGCTTTGTTCAACGTCTTTGTGCTGATGCTTGCTTTCCAGCAATTCGGCAAGGAACAAGGCGTAAAATATCTGCAAATGATTTATAGCAATGTAAAGCTACAAAGTTTCAATTTCAGTTCTGTACTTTCCATCATAACTATTTTTATTCTTCCATACTTTTTCCAGGTGGTTTACAGACGCTTGATCGCGCCTAAAATTTCAGCGTGGAAACGTAAATTCAGAGTTAGTCAGACGGCTGATAATGTCAGTGATATTCGAGTCGAGAATGACCGCTTTCAGTCTAAACAATTTGACCCGCGAGATTATTATAAAGATGGTCATATGTTTATGGGTTTAGGAACTAATGATGAGCCTATTTACATTACGGACGACGAGTTTAAATCTAAAAATATAAAGGTTATTGGAGCTACTCAAACCGGTAAAGGTGTATGGCAGCAGGTAGCTATTGATCAATGTATTTGGAAAGGT
>NZ_JAKVPY010000111.1:0-618 GCF_022487945.1 Halomonas flagellata | reverse complement strand
GGCTTCCTTGACGATTTCCAACCGGACTTCATCTGCAACCACTCCGATTATCAGGGGCGCTACAGTTTTGAAAACCAGCCGGCGGTGGGGCTGTGGAATCTGCAGCGTCTCGCCCAATCGCTGTCGCCGTTTATCAGCGCTGAAGCGTTAAACGCGGCGCTGGATGAGTATCAGCACGCCTTGCTGACCGCTTATGGCCAGCGGATGCGCGATAAACTCGGCCTGTTCAGCCAGCAGAAAGGGGATAACGACCTGCTGGACGGGCTGTTTGCCCTGATGATCCGCGAGAAGAGCGACTATACCCGGACGTTCCGCCTGCTGAGCCACAGCGAACAGCTCAGCGCCGCATCGCCGCTGCGCGATGAGTTTATCGACCGCGCGGCCTTTGACAGCTGGTTTGCCGGGTATCGTGCGCGGCTGCGTGATGAACAGGTGGACGACGCGCAGCGCCAGCAGAGGATGCAGCAGCTTCTGCAAATAAATCCGGCTCATGATAAGGCGCATCTGATTCGCCATGCCCTGCAAAGCGGCATTTTTTCCTGAACCTCAATGGGCGGGCTCGGCCCGCCTGAACCCTACTGTTCCCTGCGTTTCCCTTATAGAGGAATCATTATGAAC
>NZ_JAKVPY010000110.1:0-619 GCF_022487945.1 Halomonas flagellata | reverse complement strand
TGACTGGCGGGCTGCTGCTGGTCTTCGCCGACTGGTGCGGACGGATGATGATGTTCCCGTATCAGATCCCGGCGGGGCTACTGTCGACCTTTATCGGCGCGCCTTACTTTATTTATTTGCTGAGAAAGCAGAGTCGCAAACGGTCCTGGATGGCTTCAACATCCCCGGTGGCGCTATCGCTTACCGGGGCTACAGCGCTGGGCGATTTGGTAGCCCGGAGAAGGCGCAATGCGCCGCCTCCGGGAAAATCCCTGGCGACAATAAACAAACGCTCAGGCGACATGAGATAAACGCTTTCCCGGACTGAAAAAATTGCAAATCGCCAACAGTATCGACTTTACGCCCCAGGACGAATGAGGCATTTTTACCGCCAGGCCGACTGACCGGCCAGCGAATAACGCCCCGCGCCGAGTAGCGCAATCGCCAGTGCGCCAACAAAGAAATAGACCAGATTCTCAATGGCCCACGCTCCCACCGCATCAAGCGCAAACGTCTTATCTAAGCCGACCATCAGCCACGCCACCACCATGATGAACGCCAGCACCAACGCCGCCGGGCGGGTCAGAACGCCGAGAATTAACAAGCAGGGAGCGACCACTTCCCCCACCAGCACACCGTA